>JACPGF010000435.1 GCA_016182615.1 Ignavibacteriales bacterium | reverse complement strand
TATGAGAACCTATTCATTTGACACAAGTTGTTTAATTGAAGCGTGGAATAAATACTATTCACCCGATTTTTGCCCGGAATATTGGACAGTATTAGAATCTTTGGGGAGGAATGGCACTGTGTTTTTTACCGAAATGGTAAAAGATGAAGTGTTAAAGCGGGACGATCAATTGTCTGCTTGGCTGAAAGCCAACCCGTATTTTGCCCGGAAGATTGATGAAACAGTGCAGCAAAATTTAAGGGAATTATTCGCAAAAAATGAAGATAATATGCGGCTTGTTGATAACACGAAGGGACGTTCTCAAGCTGATCCGTGGGTAATTGCACATGCAATGGTTGAAAATGCAGTGGTTGTTACAAAAGAAAGCTCATCAAAGGCATTCAACTCGAAAAGAATAAAGATTCCTGATGTTTGCTCATCCGTAAACGTTCCCTGGATAGATGATTTTGGATTTATTCGTGAAGTCGGTATAAAATTTAACTGTTCTGTATCGGACGAATTATAGATCTGTTTCATACAATTGAACAAAAAAAAGCTGCCGGTAAGGCAGCTTTTTTTATAACGAATTCCTAACGAGGGATACAAACTATTTCATTAAAAGCATTTTCCGCATCATCACATTTTCCCCAGCTTGCAGGCGGTAAAAATACACGCCGCTGGAAACCGGTTTTTCTGTTGAGGATGAGAAAGCTACTTTATGGTTGCCCGCCTGTTCAAATCCATCGGCTAAGGTTGCAATAACATTACCGAGTATATCATAAACAACAAGCTTTACTCTGCTGTTTTGAGGCAAAGTATAACTAATTACTGTTGAAGGGTTGAACGGGTTTGGATAGTTTTGTTCCAATGAGAAACTAACCGTTTTGTCTGAACGCTGAACCGACAACGACTGAACTGATGCATTGGCTATGGTTATGCGTCCACCCGCTTGCAATTCGCTTTGAACAAATTTGCCGTTAGTTACTACATCACTCAGAATTACGTTTGTACCTGCAACTTCAATTTCTACAGGATACTCTGCACCGCTGATGTTTAATTGAGCAGTGGAATTACAAACATTCATATTGTTGTCAAAACGAATATCTAAAATACCTGCCGGCGGAACCGGGGGAAGTTCATTGTATTGCCTGTTGTCGTTTGCAGGAGCAAGATAAACGGTTTGCTGTCTCCCTTCTGCATCACGCACGGTCATGCGCCCGTATTCCTGTGGTATCTGTTGCATTTCTGCAACACCGGTTTTTGCACTTGCCGCGGGGAGATTAAGCACGCCTGCCTGTGTTGCACGCACCCAGTAGCCTTTACCGCTTTCAAGTGTAGCAGTCTGTGTATAGCCGTTATTATAACCATAGAACACCGAGTTGACAATATTTGCAGGGGTGCTTGTTATGCCGCTAACAGCAGCATTGTTTTGATATGCACCAATAAGGTTCCAGCCCGCATTAACGGGAACAGTAGCAACGCTGACCGGATTACCGCAAACCGATGCAGATGCTGCTTGCGGATATCTTATCCAGTAACCGGCACCATTAACAAGTGTTGTCGTGGTTACATATCCATTGTTAAATCCATATACTGCTGAGTTTGCAAGCGGGAATAATACAGTTGCTCCCATATCAGCAGCGGCTAACGGCACCGAAACAATGTTCCAGCCGGTTGCCAGAGCAACATTTGAGCATGCGGATTTTTTGAAAGACACGATAAGCGAGGTAATACCAGTATTAGTTAATGTATAGCTGTTTTGGGCTTTCATATCAACGTTAACTAGTGTGCCGGTAATAGCATCCTTTAGGGTAAATGAGCCCACCGGCAAAGCTGAAGGCGTCCAGGTTATCGTAAACGGATATCCGCTCATGCCCGGCTGTAATTTAATAATCCAGTTGGCAGTTGTTGCGGTATCTTTCCGGTAATCCTTGGCGGAATACTCGGCAGGGGTAACCGGCAACTCGAAACGTAAATCAAACACACCTGCCGGCGGGGTGGGCGGTAATGTAATTTCACCTAACAAAGGGTCAATACCATTGGTTGCAGTTGTGGCTAACCCGAATGTTAGAATGCCATTCTCGTTGCCATTGTCACGGATATTAAGGCCTGTCTGCCATGTTATCGCCGCGGGCTGATTAACCGGCTGTAAAAGCACATTAAGTGTGGTAGCCTGACGGTTAACAACCTGTATGTTGGTGAATGTCTGCGTGATGTGGCTGTCTGCCGATACCACAACTGTATAGGTGCCCGGCGCAATCATACGGGTAAAAACACCCGTTGATGAGTCGGTTAAAATATCAGCATTGTCCACATCGTGATTTTGGATAAATATTTTGGCTTTAAGCGGTTGGCCGGAAGTGTTGGTAACAACTCCTTTAATACCATACAGTGTGCACTGCAAATAATCCAACAATGAACGGTACAGATAATTCCAATGTGCCGGTAATTGCGAAGGGCTGACTAATTTTGTGTTGGATATTTCAAATGTTATTTCTCTTCCGCGGTGGAAGTAAGTGAAGTAATCCTGTCTGCCGCCGGTTATGCGGTACCAATCGTAACCATTGGTAATACCGTTATTTAAATCAGTTAAATAACCCGCGGGCGCGTATTTATGAACAGTATCAGCAAAGGCGCGGCTAATACTAACCATCCATGCATCATCCGGATGCAGACGTACCCATGTATCCCAAGGATAGTTAACGACTTCTGCACCGCCGTGAAAGTTACCGGATATTGCAAAACGGTATTTTGCAGCAATATTCATCATTGCTATTACCTCAGGCTGATAAGCTTTGCCATCAGGGTGAGGACCGTCTGCGGGGTCTGCAAAATTTCTGTTCATGTCAACATTGTTGGCATTATACCGGGTTGCCCCGTTTACCGTACTATTACCGCTCCGGTACGTGCCATCCGGGTTTGCAAGCGGGTTAATCCATATCTGTAAATTGTTAACTAAATTAGTAATCTGCGCGTCACTTCCGTACTTTGTTAACATGTAATCAATCAAACGGAGCATAGTAACATATCCGGTGGTTTCATCACCATGAATGCTGGATGAATACATAACGTTTGGCTCAGCTTCGTTCATTTCAACATTGTCTGAAATTTTCGCGAATAATATTTTTCTGCTCTGAACAGTATTCCCGCCATCGATGATTTTACATAGCTGCGGGTAGGTCGCCTGAAATTGATTCATCATTGCAATATACCCATCGTATGTTGGGTAAACGTCCCATGCTTTTATTTCCTCGATGTTGGTTGCCATTTTAACACCCGGTACATCACCGGGATGCGGAAGCATTTCATAGGGAATTTTATAACTGAGGAAAAGGTTAAACTCATCTTCATTTGCG
>JACPGF010000434.1 GCA_016182615.1 Ignavibacteriales bacterium | reverse complement strand
TTGTCAATTGCCCCATAACTGAAACCAAAACTATAAGGAAACAGGCAAAGCAGTAAATCATCCTTATCGGCTGAGAAAAATTTTCCCATACGTACCGAATTATATGCCTTCCGGGTAAACACATTAAATTCGGAGGCTGGATCGATAAACGCGCTTGCAAATATTGGTACTAACTGGCCATCGAAGAATGTATAGGTAAAAACAAGATAAAACTTAGCAATATCAAGTTCTTCAATCGAATGCAAAATGATGGTAATATCCTGATTCCCATCACCATCAAAATCTCCGATTGTAAGATATGAAGAAGAAGTGAGGAATTCAGTTCTGAATGAGCGGTTTAGATCAGGAGTAATATCGGCGGCACTATTTACATTATAACAGAGGACATCTCCTTCCCTATCACAGACCCAGATTTCATTTTTTCCGTTTTTGTCAATATCAGCAATCACTGCACTCGGGTAATCAAAAACATTTGCCCCAAAAATTGCAGTTGAAAAATTACTAATGCTGGTTATAAACGTCAATTGCAAATCGTTTTCGACCCGGTAAATCCCGATTGTTGTATCGGAAAGTACGGCAAGTAACTCCTGCCTGCCGTCGTTATCAATATCCTTTACTAGAATAGGCCAAAACGAACCATCTTCGTTTTTAAATACATCGGCAAACACGGTACTGCCATTCTGGCTTTGCGAAAGTATGTATCCGTTACGTCCCCAGTTAGCGAGTATTTCTTGTTTGCCATCATGGTTAAAGTCACCCGCGTCCTTAGGAATCCGCTGTAATATCGAGTCCCTCACGGTAAATTCATTATTGTTTAATGAATAAATAAAGGTCTTCGTTGCGTCGTTTGATTTACTTAATAGAATTTCCGTACTACCTTGCGCAATTATGGGAATTGGGTCTTTGAAAACAGTTCCCGTTGGTAATGAATACGGCATTTCATTCATTGAGGTTTGAGTAATAGCCCTGTTGGTCCGGACTGTAAAATTATTTCCGAGCGAGTCCTTGACAATTGTTTTAATGCCTAGTAAATTTTCGACTTCAAAATAAACTTCATAAACCGTTAATTCTTTCAAATAGCCCGGCGGCACAAATCCATAATGGATTTGCTTAACAAACAAGTTGTTAACGGTAAATCCATCAAGTGTATTATTGCGGAATTCAGTTGAACCTGTTTCACGGTAAAACATTTTTGCAGTTGCGGGTTGAGTTGAATAGAGAGCAGTTGAAATCGAAACAGAATTTCCATAATATGCAGGCATTACAGGAAAGACGGTAACTTGAGGGGCAGAACTCAGTTTATGAAAATTAACCCGTTCTTCGATTGTACGCCCATCGGTTAGGACAACCTGCAAACGTAAAGTAAAGACAGTATCCTTACTATTTTTCAAGTTAAGTGCTGGGACTTTTACAGCCGCACCCTGATTTGTAATGTTTGTCAGCAAATTCTTCCAAGCTTGTGGATTAAGACCCTCACCCCAAAATACGTTGCAAGATGCAAAATAGGGAGATAAAACGGTAAATGACGGTTGTAAAGTATCTGATGCTGTAGTAAAGTCTTGAAATGGATAATCGAATTTTATTAACGAAGGCGCCAGTACCCTGAGGGCTTTTTCCGCGTTAAGCCTTCCTGAGCCGCTTTTTTCATCCCACCCTTCAGCACCGATATCATCCGAAGTGGTTTTTAGTATCTGTTTAACTTCTTCGTTAGAAAAACTCTGCTTCGAAAGGATAAGACCGGCAACAGCACTGACAAATGGTGCAGCAGCAGAAGTACCATTGAATTCAGCATAATTATATCCCTTGCTCAAAGTAATAATTCCCGTTCCCGGTGCTACTAAGTCTAACGTAGAGCCAAAATTCGAAGAGCTTGCAACATAATCCTCGGGAGTGGAGTTTCCAACACAAATAACCTCACTGTATCCTGATGGATAATGAGGATTTTTTGAACCGGTATTACCGGAACTGGCTACGAGTACAACATTATTTGCGTAAGCAAATCTAATTACATCCCTTAATACGAATGAGAATGAATTATCACCAAAACTCATATTGATTACTTTTACACCCATCTGTACAGCATACAAAACTGCCGCGGCAACATCATCCTCTTCACCATTTCCGTCAGGATCAAAGGCTCTGAGATTAAGTATTTTTATTTTAGGTGCAACTCCGGCGATACCCAATAAATTATTCGTTTCCGCGCCAATAATTCCTGCAACCGCTGTCCCATGCGAAAAAATATTTTCGTCAAGTGGTATATTGTCCCAGCCAAGATAATCCCCGCCCGTTGAATCATACGGGAAGCCGACTCTATCCGTAAAATCCCACCCCATATAATCATCCACGAACCCATTATTATCATCATCAATGGAGTTATTTTTTTTGTCGTATCCAAAATCATCCATTCCGGTCTCGCCGGAATTGATAAAGAGTTTATTCTTTATATCAGGATGGTTAAAATCAATTCCTGTATCAATAACACCGATAATTATAGAATCCTGCCCCTGCGTAATTTCCCAGCAGCCTGAAGCCTTTATTTTTGATAAAGCCCATTGGGAGTTAAATAAACTGTCATTGACCGAGCCATCAGTTTTATAAACTTTTTGCGGTTCAATATACTCGTATATATCAGGGTTTGTCAACTGAGCAGTTAAATCCGCCTGTGGAATATTTTGTGAAAAAGTGATTTTAATAATTCTATGCAGTTGATTTGATAACTTGCCAGTTGTATTGACGAATGGAAGTGAAACGGAGGTATTCGTTTGTCTCGAAGAGGTAAATGATGCTTTGAAAACGCTGTTTTGATTTACCATCATTTGGATAGTGGACTGATCAACAGACTCCTTGAATTTGAGGAAGTAAGTTGTTTGAGCGTATATTGAAATTGAAAGAATAATAAAAAGTAAAAAGGAAAATCTTTTCATTTGGATCCGGTATTACGCGTTAAAAAATCAAAAGGATAATATGCTGAAAAAATAAGAGCTTAAACAGGCAAATATTAATACAAATTTTATAATGTTATAAACAAAAAAAGCTCTCGTGAGAGCGCCTTACAGAGTCGGAACGGCGGGATTTGAACCCGCGACCCCTACCACCCCAAGGTAGTGCGCTAGCCGGGCTGCGCTACGTTCCGTTACAAAATTTTTAACAGGTCATGTAAAATAAGCTTTAATTCCTGAAGTTCCTTGCGCAAATCTGTTTTTTTATGCAGTGTATCCTCATTTTGAGCAAAAAAAGAATCTCTTACAGGAACCGGTTCAATATTTTCATT
>JACPGF010000022.1 GCA_016182615.1 Ignavibacteriales bacterium | reverse complement strand
TTGAAAATTATTCAGCGGTTGGTTATTCCTGAACGTCCGGGAAGAGTTTACGAACGAAAACCTAAGTGTGCTATGAAGTTCCATTTGAATCAAAGGCGTGTCGCTTGATTGGCATTTTCCTTAAGTTGACACCATTGCCCTCATTCTCCCTTTTTATAATTGGTTTGATTATGTATATTGGCAACTGATTTCGTTTATCAACCAAAGAAGTGTTACCACATGGAGAAAGCCATTAACCGTGAGAAGTTATTTTCTTACGCGCTATATCTAGCTGTTTTTACTATTGCCTATAATCTTGCCGAGGGCTTCATCTCGGTGTATTTTGGTATGCAGGATGAAACCTTGTCGCTGTTCGGTTTTGGTACCGATAGTTTTATCGAGGTAATTTCGGGCATAGGTATTGCCTCGATGATTACCCGGATACGCGGCAACAGCGATGAAAAGCGGAATGGTTTTGAAAATACCGCGTTAAAAATTACCGGCGCCGGTTTTTACGTTTTAACCGCGGGCCTGGCGGTTTCGGCACTGCTTATTATTATTACCGGCCACAAACCCGAAACGACATTCTGGGGCGTGGTCATTTCGCTTGTTTCAATTGCCATCATGTACTGGTTGTACCGGGCAAAACTAAGCACCGGGAAAAAACTGGACTCGTTACCAATTATATCCGATGCCAATTGTACCAAGGTTTGTATATACATGTCAGTGGCACTGCTTGCTGCAAGCGGGTTGTATGAGTTGACGGGTATTGGTTACGTGGATGCACTTGGCTCGCTTGCTTTGGCCTGGTTCTCGTATAGCGAAGGCAAGGAATGTTTTGAAAAAATACGCGGCAACACTGTTGCTTGCACATGTCATAATAGCTAATAGGAAACAATGCGGCTGTGCGAAGCTCCGCTTCGCGCTACGTTGCCTGCACGTGCCATAATAACTAAAAGAAACAATGCGGCTGTGCGAAGCTCCGCTTCGCGCTACGTTGCCTGAACATGTCATAATAACTAAAGGAAAAAATATGTCTGAAAATACAAAACCCGAAGTTGGAACAATCGGCTGGTTTGACCTGACGGTTGAAAATGCTGATGCTGTAAAAGATTTTTACGCGTCGGTTGTCGGATGGAAAGTCGATGAAATATCTATGGGCGATTATAGCGATTACGTTATGAAACTCCCCGTTAGCGGCACTCCCTTCTCGGGCGTGTGCCATCAGCGCGGCGGCAATAAAGGCATCCCCCCTTACTGGATGATGTATATAACCGTTGCAAATCTTGAGCGCAGCAGGGATTTTTGCGTGGCCAATGGCGGTAAACTTTTAAGTGATGTAAAAGATTATCCGGGACAGGGAAAGTTTTGCTTTATCGAAGACCCGGCCGGGGCACCCTGCGCACTGTTCGAGTATATCTAAATTTTCACGGGCGATGATACCGCCTGCCCTGTTGTTGTGGCTGATGGAAGATTTTATAAAAGCCGGAAATCTTCTATGGCGCAACCCGCCCTGAAGAGCAATGCCTCCCTTGGGAGATATTGCTTTCTACCCCGGGATGAAGAGGCTGTGTTAAAAACTCAAATTTTTTTTTATATATTTCGATTTTGAGCTGAAATCGAAGTATAAAAATGCCTGACAGGGGTTTTCACACAGCCTCTTCATCCGTGGGCAATTTTAAAATAGCCGCATTCTTGGCGGTTGATCGAATTGCCCCGGTTTCAACTTTTACCCATTTGGCAGGAAGCGGATAAACCGGGGGAAAATAGGACTAAGCGAAATGGGCTTTCGCCTGTCTTTACAATAAATATAAAAGGCGGTGCTTCCCATGTGCCCCTCAGTTATTTCTGCTTTACCCAACTACTTTTTCGGGTTTTTTATCCGTTGAAACATTCGTTAGATTATAAGCTACAATTTTTAAACTTTTAAAATAAAGATTACGGTAATATGCAACAGAAAAAACGGATTGTATCCCTTGGAACTTTCATATTAGTTCTTCTCACGGTATTTATTGTGTCCGGCTGTGAAAATGAAGACGAGAGGACACCACCGCAAATGAATCATAAAAACGCCGTTGAGTATTACGTTACCACGGTTAAAGTAAATGGTTTGGTTATTGTCACCACAAAAAAAGATATTTACAGTAACTTCAAAAAATTAAAATCGGAAACTACGGTTGATACGCTGCCTCATATCGGTTATGAAACGTTTGACGAAGAAGATGAAAACGGCAATACCCGTAAAGTACAAGAACCGATTGCATACGACATTTATTTTCGCTCGGAAGTAAAATGAAAAAAACCGGATTTATAGCACTAACGCTGGTCACATCGTTATCATTTTTCGGGTGCAGCAAAAAAGAAGAAAAACCGCCCGCGGACTGGTCGGCACAGACCGATACCGAAAACCAAGGAGTGGTTGAAAATTATCATCACCACAGTTATGTTGCACCTTTCTTTTGGTACTGGATGGCAACCCGTAACGGCATGGGCCGCGGGTATTACGACCGTAACAACTACAGGAATTTCAGTTCGGGCGCACGCGCGTATGGTGCCCACTCGGTAACCGGCGGCAGAAGCGTTATGCCGCGCTCGACAGGTATTGTCCGCGGTGGTTTTGGCCGCACCGGCAGCGCTCTGGGAGTACGATCATGAGAAGAGTTGGGATGCAGCCGCGTGCAAACTGGATTGAAAAAGTCGAAGCCCTTGGTTTTACTTTTCACTCTCTTGATGCAATATACTGGGATGAATCTGCCGCTTACAGTTTTTCGATGGACCAGATAAATACGCTTGAAAAAGCAACCAACGAACTGCACGCGATGTGCCTTGAAGCGGTTCAGCATATAATCGACAAACAATTATTCAGCAGGTTCAAAATATCGGCACCGGAAGCCGACCTTGTAATTAATAGTTGGAATGAAGACCATCCTGCAATTTACGGCCGTTTCGACCTTGCCTATAACCCCGCGGTTTCATCACAAAGCAGTATAAAACTTCTCGAGTATAACGCAGATACGCCGACGAGTTTATTCGAGGCATCGGTTATACAATGGAACTGGCTGCAGGACTATAACTCCGCTTACGACCAGTTTAATTCAATTCACGAACGCCTGATTGACTATTGGAAATATCTGATACCGTACCTGAAAGGTGACCACTCCGTATGCTTTGCCTGCATCAGCGAACACATAGAGGACTTGACCACCACCGAGTACATGCGCGATACGGCAGCACAGGCCGGTATTGAAACCAAGCTGTTATACATGGAGCACATCGGGCTGAACCAGGACGAAAATACACTCTGCGATATGGATGAAAAACAGATACACAACCTTTTTAAGCTTTACCCGTGGGAATGGCTGCTCGAAGAGGAATTTTCATCTGTGCTTTTCAATAATCCCGCCACGCCGTATTTTATCGAACCAGCCTGGAAGATGCTGCTATCCAACAAGATGATTTTAACAGTGTTGTGGGAGATGTTTCCCAACCATAAATATCTGCTGCCTGCTTATACAACACCCGAACCCTTTACAACCCGCGGCATGGATTATATCAGCAAGCCAATACTGGGCCGTGAAGGCAACAATATCGGCATCTACAAAAGCGGCATACTAGCACAAAGCACGGATGGCAATTATGCTAACGACGATCTGGTATATCAGGAACTGTGTAAAATACCGTCCTTCGACGGCAACTATCCTGTTATCGGCTCATGGGTCATCGGCGGCGAGGCAGCGGGCATTGGTATCCGGGAGTCGGACACACCCATAACGGGCAATACAAGCCGCTTTATTCCGCATTTTATTACTGCGTAAATCCGCGTGGATTTTTTCAACACAAAAACCGGAATCCTTTTGTAGGAAAAGCAAAGCTTTTATTTTTGTGCCCTATTTAATTGTACGTTTTATTAATTACACGGTACTTTATGGAAAACATTTTTGGCAGCGAAATATTGATAGCCCTTGTAACACTCACATTTTTAGAGATTATACTCGGCATCGACAACATTATATTTATCTCAATACTGGCTGGCAAACTACCGGCATCACAACAAAAAAAGGCACGTTTAACTGGGCTGGGGCTGGCTATGATTACCCGTGTTGCCCTGCTGTTCAGCCTTTCGTTATTAATGAAACTTACCGAGCCGTTTTTTACGGTTCTCGGAAACGCAATTTCCGGTAAGGATTTAATACTTATTATCGGCGGTCTTTTCCTGCTTGCAAAAAGCACTAAGGAAATCCATGAAAAAATGGAAGGCCCCGAAGAGGAGCACAAAACTCCGAAAGCAGCAAACACTTTTGTAAATGTTATTATTCAGATTTTGCTGCTTGACATTGTATTTTCACTCGACTCGGTAATTACCGCGGTTGGTATGGCAAACCAGCTATGGGTTATGATCGCGGCGGTTATCATCGCGGTAATTTTCATGATGTTCTTCTCGAAATACATCAGCGATTTTATTAACGCTTACCCGACATTTAAGATGCTCGCCCTCAGTTTCCTGATGCTTATCGGTTTTACTCTTGTACTTGAAGGCTTGGACCAGCACGTGCCCAAAGGCTACATTTATTTCGGCATGGCATTCTCGTTTTTTGTTGAAATACTTAATGTAAAATCGCACGCGAGAAAACATGCTTAATGTAAAATGAATAATGAATAATGAACAATGAAGAATAAAGAATAAAGAACCTGCCCGACAGACTTGGCCAGGCGGGTGTAGAATAAGGGGCGGTGTTTCGGCTCCGCTCAACAATCGCTTGTGGAATTTAGTATTTGCTAGCAGAGTTATCTTTAAATCAACTTCCCAACGCCCCCTAAGCGTAGCCGAAGGAGCGGTTGTGATTTGTTTTCAACAAGCCTCACTCTGTTTTATCACTCATCATTTATAATTCAAAATTCATAACTCATCATTTAAATCAGCTTTTTTTGCTTTTATATCAGTGCGGATTTTTGCACTTTTGTATTGATATATATATCACTTCCGGAACATCGGCTCAGAAAACAAAACGCCCCCTGTTAATGGTGGAAACATTGCTCTATAATTAATGTAGTTGAAGGAAACAGTTGTATGGAAAACAATAAAGTTGACATGTTCATGATGGCCAATTCACAGTTTTTTGACGGGAATATGCTGATGCAAATCAGAGACAGGCTGTTGCAGACCGATGATTCCAAATGGCCGATGCTGCAGATGATGCAGTTAAAAAACCCGACAACAATGCTTATTGTTTCTTTATTAGCCGGTCCATTTGGCATCGACAGATTCATGATAGGTGACACGGGAATGGGCGTAGGGAAATTGTTAACCTTGGGCGGCTGCGGTATATGGACTGTTGTTGACTGGTTCCTTATCATGGGAGCAACAAGGGAAAAGAATACACTTAAGTTACAGCAAATACTCATGTGATTATTGTCAGAGAAAAAAGGGTTTATACCACCTTTTGGATTCTCATTATTGCAGGATACCTATGGATAGGATACGCCCTTATTTCTGTTAAGCCTAACATTCTGCCCCAACCGGTTTGTGTATTTAAAGCAGTAACCACTGTGCCCTGCCCAACGTGCGGCAGTACCCATGCCGTGCAAGTGCTATTTGCAGGCAATGTATTTACCTCGGTTTTAATAAATCCTATGGGTTTATTGAGTGCCGTGTTGCTGCTCGTCATTCCGGTTTGGATGGCTTATGATTTTTTTCTCGGTAAATCAAGCTTTTCAAAAATATATAGCACTATCGAGTTACAGCTAAAGCAGAAGAACATTCTTGTTGCGGTAATTATTATTGGCAGCTTAAACTGGTTATGGAACATCTATAAAAACGTATGATAAAACAAACAGCATTTCCCTACATACCCCATGAAGATGAAGCCGAAAAGGCAACGAACGGCTATTTGATGGCTCTTGTTGCGGTTATACTGGGCCTGCCAATGCCAATAATTAACCTTTTAGCTACTGCTTTTTTCTATTTCCACAACCGGAAGGGAACCTACTTTGTCCGGTGGCACTGTATGCAGGCTCTTGCAGCACAAGTGGTTTTTCTGTTTATTAACAGCAGCGGGCTTTACTGGACTCTCTCAATACTATTCGGCACTAACGAAGTTACCGATGTTTACATCGGCTATATGATAACCGCTGTCCTCTTTAATGTTATTGAACTTGCGGTTACCATATACACGGCAATTAAAGTTAGGCAGGGCATTCATGTACAATGGTGGTGTTTTGGCACTTTTGCAAATGCAGTAACAAAGGCCTGATATGTACAAAGCACTGACACAACTACTGGTATTCGTATTCGCTTTTATTATTTTATGGGCTTTGCTTGTAAAGATAAACTTTACCGGGTTGTTCCGGATAGATGAGTTAAAAGCCATTAATGAAGAAAAAATCGGGGAGCTTATCCGCGAGGCAATTTATCAGGATGAAGATATTATAGAGGATAGCTGTATTGTTACAATGGTTGATTCGATAAAGCAGCGTATATGCAATGCCAATGGTATCCAACCCGACTCAGTGAAAATCCATATAGTTAAAAAGGATGAGGCGAATGCTTTTGCACTGCCCGATAAAAACCTTGTGCTGTACTCAGGATTAATAACATTCTGCAAAACACCCGAGGAACTTGCATCTGTTGTCGCGCACGAGATTGCCCATATCGAGCAGCACCATGTGATGAAGAAACTTGTTAAGCAGGTAGGCCTTAGTGTCATGTTTAATTTACTCGGCGGTGAAAATAGCAGAGTGATAAAGGAAATCGCGGGAACGCTCTCTTCCTCCGCCTATGACCGCGATTTAGAACGGGAGGCAGACAAGACGGCGGTACTGTATCTTGAAAAAGCTCAAATTAATCCGGAGTACTTCGCGAACCTGCTGCTGGCATTCGGAAAAAAGAGCAGCACTCTTCCCAAAGAATTTTACTGGATCAGTTCGCATCCCGAATCAAAAGAACGGGCCGGATTAGTGCTGCAATTAAAGAACAAATCGCTGAAAAACTACTATCAGGTAATTGCTCCATCAACTTGGAGTGAGGCGAAGCGCAGGGCAAAGGAATAAATTAAATGGTGATATTGCTTACCGGGCAAAATTGATGAACTGTTCCACACCGGCAAAGCTGGCAGATAAGTTTCATAAATCTCATCGCCCACAAAAATGCGCTGCCGGGCGTTGATATGCCTGTGTCTGAACCCGGCGAAAAGATACCATTTTGGCACAATTACCGGCCATTACAATTCATGTAACCCATCTGTTTTCTGCATCATACTTCATTTAGTATAAAATTCACAACTCATCACTCATAATTCAAAATTCATAATTCATTCCTAATTCTTCATTATTCATTTTACATTCTACATTTTACATTCTATTTTTAGGTTCAACAAAATTGAAATTAAGCATGAAGTTAGCGTTAGCGCAAATAAACCCGGTTATTGGAGACATTGCCGGGAACAAGAAAAAAATATTAGACGGTTACAAAAAGGGTGTTGCAGAAGGCTGCGGCTTGGTTATTTTTCCGGAGCTGGCATTGCTTGGCTACCCGCCTCTGGATTTAGTAGAGAAACAAGGCTTCCGTAAAGCAGTGTACACGGCTGTTGAAGAGATAGCCGCGGTTACGGGTGAAACGGGATTGTTATTCGGGTCAATAACCGAAGATAAGAATACCGTTGGAACAAACCTGTTTAACTCGGCAGTGCTGTGTTATAATGGAGAAGTGCAGTTTGTGCAGCAAAAGACACTCATCCCGAACTACGATGTGTTTGATGAGATGCGTTATTTTGAGCCTGCCAAGGAAGTGTATATACACCAGTTCCGGGGCAAAAAACTCGGCATCTCCATTTGCGAAGATATTTGGAATGATAAAGACTATTGGAAACACCGCCTGTACTCTAATGATCCGGTAGAGCGCCTGTTGCAAAAAGGTGCTGATTTACTGATTAACATTTCCGCCAGCCCGTACTCTTATGGCAAACGCACCGAGCGCAAAGAAATGCTTGCAACATTATGCGGCAAAGACAAAGTGCCCCTGGCGTATTGCTGCTGTACCGGTGCGCAAACGGATTTATTGTTTGATGGCGGCAGCATGTGTTTTGACGGGACTGGCAGACTTGTGCAACTGGGAAAAATATTTGAAGAAGATTTTATCGTCTTCGATCCCGACGCGGAATACCAGCCAATTGAGCGGGTGGAAGGCATATTCGAAGAGGAGGTGCTGAACGGTGTTATCATGGGAGTGCGTGATTATGCCCTGAAGCTTGGCTTCAAGAAAGCACTGCTCGGTTTAAGCGGCGGTATAGACAGTGCGCTTGTTGCCTATATCGCGGTTAGGGCGCTGGGCAAAGATAACGTGCACGTGGTTATGCTGCCTTCGCGGTATTCCAGCACAGGAAGTATAACCGATTCTGATGATTTGATAAAAAATCTTGGAATCTCATCAGCCACAATCAGCATCCAACAGGCTGTTGATTCGGTTTTACAAACACTTGCACCTTCATTCGAGGGTGTACAGGCTGATGTAACGGAAGAGAACATTCAATCGCGCATGCGTGGTGTACTGTTGATGGGTCTTGCAAACAAGTTCGGTTACTTGCTGCTTACCACGGGCAATAAATCGGAAGTGGCGACGGGTTATTGCACGCTATATGGTGATATGTGCGGCGGGCTGGCGGTAATTGCAGATATTTACAAAACGGATGTCTGGCGCATTGCGGAGTATATCAACCGTGACCGGGAAATAATTCCCCGCGCGATTGTTGAGAAAATACCATCAGCTGAGTTGCGGCCGAATCAAACCGATCAGGATTCACTGCCGCCATATAATATGCTGGATGATATTTTGCGCGACTATCTTGAAAACAACAAAGAGTATGATGAAATAGTTGAAGATGTTGGCGAACCTGATATAGTGCGGAGAATTTTACGGCTTGTTGATATTAACGAGTTTAAACGCAAACAGGCTGCACCTGCATTAAAGGTTTCGTACAAGGCATTTGGCTACGGACGCAGATACCCGATTGTACAAAAGTGGCGGTAAGGTATTCGTTGAAGATAACAATTGCCAATTTTATATGAACATTTTTTGAATTCATCCGTCTTATCTGAAGGATGGATTCTGATTTGGAGCTTCCATCTCCTTGCGAAGGTTCGCCGCGGCGAATCAACTTAAGGGTAAAATATTCGTTTTCACGCTAAAAACAGCCCTC
>JACPGF010000433.1 GCA_016182615.1 Ignavibacteriales bacterium | reverse complement strand
TAAATCTCCTCTCCCAAAGGTCGAGGAGACCTAAAACTCGCGTTATAGGCGGCTCTTCCGCTCCCCTCTCCTTTTGGGAGAAGGTTAGGGTGAGGGCTGTTTAGTGTAAAAACAAACATTTCATCCTTAAGTTGATACGTTTACCTCCCTTGGGAGGCATTGCCTTTAGGCGGAAAGGGCGGATGGAAAGGAGATCGTAACTAATTGTTGTTATGATATTTGAAGAAAACTTGTGCAGCTATTGTGTAATTTTGTTTAAATCAAAACCGCCTTTTCCAGCTGCAATAGTTTTTCTTTGCGCCACAGCCCGCCGCCGTAGCCGACTAACTTGCCATCACTTCCGATAACCCGGTGGCAGGGAATGATAATGGAAATCCTGTTCATACCGTTGGCATGAGCTATTGCCCGGATAGCTTCCGGTTTGCCGAGCGCCGCAGCCTGCTCTTTGTACGAGCGTGTTGTTCCGCCGGGAATAGTCCGCAGCTCCTTCCAAACAGCTTTCTGAAAATCACTCCCGGGAGTGCATAATGGAATGGTGAATTCTGTCCGCGCACCGGAAAAATACTCGGTAAGCTGCTTGCGGAGTTCAGGAAAGATTTTATTCTCGCCCGGTACTATTACCGCGTTTAATAGCTTTGCAAGCTGCTTTAACTCAGTTTCAAGCATGCGCCGGTCGGTATATTCTAACAGGCAAAGGCCCTCATCGGTAGCACCGGCAAACATGGTGCCCAAAGGTGTTTCGATACGTGCAATATCAATAACCACCTGCAGTTTGCTGTTTTTGGGTGATACCCCGAAAACGGATTTAAACGAATCCTGAAACCCGCTAAGCGAGTCATATCCTGAAGTGAAGGCGGTATCGGTTACCGAGCCGCCATTTTGTATTTTTTTAAATGCTGTGTTCAACCGGTACATCCTTTGAAACGAGTGGAAAGTAATGCCGTGATTTTTAAGAAACCACCGCCTGATTTTCGCGGGCTCTATGCCCCTTTTCCGCAAATCATAATCACGGAGTTTTACAGAAGTATTGTTCCCGATTTCTTCAATAAGCTTTACCGCGTAATCGGGCATTTGCCCCGCGAAGTTGAGCGGAGTGCAAATTTTACACGGCCGGTATCCCCGCTGCATTGCCTCCTTTGACGTTTCGAAAAATTCAACATTTTCCGGTTTCGGTTTTCTTGCCGTGCAGGTTGAACGGCAAAAAATCCCGGTTGTTTTAACGGCGGCAAAAAACAGGCCTTCAAAAGAAGCGTCCTTGTTAAAGAGTGCCTGATACATTATTTCATCGGTTAACATATTCTCTACTTTTTTTACCGTAAAAGTATTGCTCATTTGTTACCCGGGCAACCGGAAACTGAACAACTATTTTTTAAATCCGCGTAAGCGTATTTCTTGGGCAGTTTCTGCGTCTATTCCAATGTTCCGTGCTTCAAGTTTCTCGATAAGGCTAAGCTTTTTTGTTTCGGAATATTGCTGCCCGAATTTGAATTTCATGTCTATGGTGCCGGGAGTAATTTTGTAAATGGCAACTTCTTCCAGAGCTTTTTTATACAGGCTTTCTTCTGCCGTGATAGGTTTGTAGTTGCCTTCAGGCTGATATTTTTCCATAAGGGCCTGAAGTACTTTTGCCTTTTCAATTACATCCGGAACAATACTGCCTGTACCTTTAATTAAGGCTGACTTGAAGAACGCAGTAGCAGGGCACGCGTAATCGCGCGCAACCCAATAGGATGGGATAAGGGAATACTCCTTGAAAATACAAAAGGTAACCATAGGGCTTTTAAGAAACTCTTCAAATTTTTCACCCGCATCCGCTCCATGAAAATAGAGAGCCTCCATGGTAAACACGAAATTAAGCGGCACAACACGCGGGTATCCTCCTGCGGTCATTATCCCCAAAGTGCCGACGGTAATTTCATTTGCCAATGCATTAAATTCTTCTTTGTCAGTTACGGTAAATTCACTTCTTCGCATATTTTATTTGTTTGTTATCAATAGTAGATTTATACAGCAAAATAGAAAAAAGCCCGGGAAGTTAAAAGGGCAGTTCATTTGGTACACAACCCGGCAATTCCTTGATAAGTGGGATTCAGAAATAAATGCCACAAAAACCATAATAAGCTGCTACAAAGCTTTGCAATTTGAGCCACATTTAATAGGGCTTTTTCAAATACGACGCCGGGTCAATTTGACTGCAACAGGAAAATACTTTAACATTGCGGAATAGTTTTTCATTCTTATACGTGCGTGGAGTCCTGATATGTCAGTATTCGAAAAACAGACATCCCTCCTTTTTCTATTTGTCGGCATTATTGCTTCATCAAATCTTTACCCTCAAAAAAATACCAGCAAAACATTGCGTCCGGTTGATTATGTCCGCCCGTTTGTTGGCACGCAAGGCGAAGGCAACACGTTTCCGGGTGCCACGGCTCCATTCGGGATGATGCAGTTCAGTCCTGACACCGATATGCAGCTTTGGGAAACCGCATCGGGATACGAGTATTCCGACAAAAGCATTATCGGTTTTAGTTTAACGCATCTGAACGGTACCGGTATTCCCGATCTGGGAGATTTTTTGTTCACTCCGGTTGTCGGCACTCCCAAGCTTATTCCCGGCTCAAAAGAACACCCCGATTCTGGTTACCGATCGCCATTTTCTCACAGTGATGAAGAAGCATCGCCCGGATATTACCGTGTCCTTCTGCAAAACTCGAAAGTTAATGTTGAGCTGACCGCGGGCGACCGCGCGGGCATCATGCGCTTGACATTCCCAAAGACGGACAGCGCGTTTATACTAACCGACTTGAAACATGTGCTCCGGTGGAACGTCATGTGGTCAGGGCTGCGGGTTGAGGATGACCGGACCATTACCGGTTACCATATTGTTAACGGATGGGGAAAAGACCGGCACCTCTATTTTGCTGCCCGGTATTCACGCCCTTTCGAAAATTTCCGCATCATGAGTGACGGGAAACCGGTGTTGTATAATGGTTACCGGTTCAGGAGCTCACGAGAGGCTTTTGGAAAAAATTTGCAGTTCCTAGCCCAATACGAAACGAAGGAAAATGATGTAATTATGGTAAAAATTGCCATCTCGGCAACAAGTACCACTAATGCACTAAAAAATCTTGAGAGCGAAATTCCCGACTGGGGTTTCGAGCGGGTAAGAAACCTGACACGGGAAAAATGGAACAAGGAACTATCCGTTATTGATATAGATGCCGATGAAACCGGTAAAGAAGTTTTTTACACATCACTCTATCACGCGTTTATGGCTCCGAATTTGTATCAGGATGTGAGCGGCGAATACCGCGGCTTTGATCAGAACAATCACAAAGCAAACCGGTTTACCAATTACGCGGTATTTTCATTATGGGATACCTACCGTGCAACGCACCCGCTTTTCGCACTGGTGCAGCAAAAACGAAATGTTGATATGATAAACTCCATGCTTGCGCATTTTGATCAAAGCGTTGAACACCTGCTGCCCGTCTGGACACTGCCCGCAAACGAGACATGGTGTATGATCGGTTATCATGCGGTTCCCGTAATTGTTGATGCCTATATGAAAGGCTTAAAGGGATTTGATGCAGAAAGAGCATATAACACGGTTAAAACCACGGCTATGAGTAAAACCTATGATAATGTTGCAACGTACGCCCGGCTGGGATGGGTGCCTTTTGATAAAGAAAACGAATCGGTATCGAAAACACTTGAATATGCCTATGATGATTACTGCGTGGCAATGATGGCAAAAAAGATGGGGAAGACCGATGATTATAAATACTTTATGAAACGTGCAAAATATTACAGAAACCTGTTCGACCCGGCATTTAACCTTATGCGGGGCAGGGATTCACAAGGCAATTGGCGCACCCCGTTCGATCCGCATTTATATGTGGAAGGCGGCGATATTACCGAAGGCACAAGCTGGCAATACACGTGGTACGTTCCACAGGATGTACCGGGACTGATAAAGCTATTCCGCGGTGAGAAAAATTTTACTGAAAAACTCGATTCACTGTTTTTAGTCACAGCCGACAGCGCCAAAGGTGTGGATGACATACTTGGGCGTATAGGCGAGTACTGGCATGGCAACGAGCCAAGCCACCACATAATCTATTTATACGACTATGCCAATCAGCCGTGGAAAACACAAAAACACGCCCGTGAAATACTGAAAACACAATACGGCAATAAGCCCAACTCGCTTTGCGGCAACGATGACTGTGGCCAAATGTCCGCGTGGTACATGTTTACCGCGATGGGTTTTTACCCGGTTTGCCCGGGCAGTAATTACTATGCTATCGGCAGTCCCTCTGTTAACAGGGCAACACTGCATCTTTCAACGGGTAAAAATTTTACGGTTATTGCTAAGAACCAATCGGAAAATAATGTTTTTATTCAATCGGTAAGGTTAAACGACAAGGATTGGAACAGTGTTTTTCTGCCCTACAGCGAAATTCAAAAAGGCGGCAGCATCGAGTTTACCATGGGGCCTGAACCCAACAAAAACTGGGGCCTAAATCCGGTTGTGCCCGAATAGTTTCCAACAAAAACCCCTGACACTCTTTACGGGTATTAGGGGTAATTGTTTCCGGCTGTAATCAGCCGGGTTGTTTGTGCCTATCTCCAGGCACCTAAAATTAAACCGATTAACGAAAAATATACGGTAAGAAATCCGCCGTTGATGAATATGTATTTCAAAGAACGGGCTTCAAATTTGGCGACTATCGCCAATCCCATAGAAACCCAGCCGAAACCGGTGAGAAAGCCATACAGAAGGCCCATCTTCCAATCCACATCCGGGTCGCCGATAAAAAAAGCCAGGTTGTAGGAGATAATGACACTTAATAGAAAAGCAACCGCCATACTTAGGGCAGGGTTACCCTGCTTCAGTTTTTCCTCTGTCATCTCAGCCTCTTTCATCCATGACTTTCCGAATAACAACGGCGAATACCATAACCCGCCGACACCGAGGTTAAGCAGCGCGCAAACCCACACTGCAAAGTGATTTATATGCACTTCCTGCATTTCTACTCCTTATTTTTTAATTACACACGTAGATTGGAATATATTGGAAAATTAACAAATTCAAAAAACAATCCGGCGATTTGGGGTGTTCAACGTTTTGTCCATGATGCGAGGATTTGTTTTAATGAGTACAGTTTACACCACTTTTTCCACTAGGGGCTGCCATGTAGGGTCGTCAAAAAAGTAATATCTGCCTAAATTGTCGTACATCCGGTGGTTATAGACTTGAACCTTGAATCTTATATTTAATCAGTTTATCTGCTGTCACGCGCTTGGAACATGCATGGTTTTATACTGCATTTTTATTAGGAAATCTATCTATATTTGGGGAGTAATTTTAACAATGCAATGTAACCATCCATGAAAACAAGAATTCTTCTCATTTGTGTACTGCTTTCGTATGTACTCTACCCGCAGAATACGGCAGTAAAATTTTCTGAAATATTAAGCAGCCGCTTCGCCAAAAGCCAGTCCGGCGAACAAATTGCTGCCTGGGTATTCTTTACTGATAAGGGCCAGCAAAACGCGATGTGGAAAAGTAATCCCGAAATGTATCTGACAAGACGCTCGATAGAGCGCCGGGCATTACGGGGCCTGACCGGAACAATTGTTGATGAGACCGATTTCCCGGTTTCTGCAAATTATATGGCAGCCGTTGAGCAGACAGGCGTATCAGTCCGCCAGCGTTCAAAATGGTTTAACGGGCTTAGTATAAACGCCAGCAAGGAACAACTACTGGCAATTGCAGCGCTTCCATTCGTGAAAAATCTTGACATCGTATATCAACTGAAAAAAGAAAAACCCTTGGCTCCTTCAACAGAAACGGTTCCTTACATAGAGCAGCCGAAAAATGTGTACGCCTATGACTACGGGCAGTCTCTTACACAATTGCAGCAAATCAATGTCCCAAACGTGCATAACTTGGGTATAACCGGCGAAGGTGTTATCGTCTGCGTTATGGATGCAGGATTCAGTCTCTTGGCTCATCAGGCTTTTTCAACTATGCAGATTATCGCCACATACGATTTTGTAAACCATAGAATTGGTGTTGGCGACAGCACCGGATTAATGGGAGAAGGTTCTCATGGTACGCAAACCCTTTCAACTATTGGCGGATTTAAAGCGGGACAGTTAATTGGGCCTGCATTTAAAGCAAAATACATTTTGGCAAAAACAGAAAACACCGATAGTGAAACCCCGATTGAAGAAGATAACTGGATTGCCGCGGCAGAATTCGCGGATAGTCTCGGTGTTGATGTTACATCAACTTCTTTAGGTTATATTACATTTGACGCACCGTACACAAGTTATACCTGGCAAAGTATGGATGGTGAAACCTGCCGTATAACGATAGCCGCAGATATGGCGGTAAACAAAGGAATTGTTGTGGTAAACTCTGCCGGTAACGAAGGCAGCAACACTTCGCATAATACCCTTGGTGCGCCTGCAGACGGGAAAAGAGTAATAGCCGTTGGCGCGGTTACCTCAAGCGGTACCCGCTCTTATTTCAGCAGCGTTGGTAACTCGGTTGATGGGCGTGTTAAACCGGACGTGATGGCGATGGGCTCTTCCGTAAGGGTTGCCAGCCCTTACAGTTCTACCGGTTACACCAATTCAGACGGCACGTCATTTAGCGGTCCTTTGGCGGGTGGGGTTGCAGCGCTTGTTGTTTGCGCACGGCCTTATCTTAACCCTATCCAAGTGCGCGATGCAATGCGGAATACCGCATCGCGGGCAAATAATCCCGGACGCGAGTACGGGTGGGGAATTTTAAATGCTCTTAATGCGATTAATTATTTCCCCGCTATAGCTCCCCCGGTATTACTCTGGCCAAGCAACAACAACATTATACCAACAGCAGGAAACAAACTTGTCTGGTATAAAGCGTCAAATGCAACCTCCTACAAAGTGCAGCTTTCAACTAATTCGGCATTTACTGATTTAGTAATTAATGATTCAACCATTACCGATACCACCCGTCTTTTGCCGGTTCTGGCACCAAATACAACGTATTACTGGCGTGTTGCTTCTAAAACAGCTTCCGCTTCTTCGCAGTTTTCCTCCGCCGGAATTTTTAAAACAAAAGCGACTCAGATAACATGGCAAGATATATTGAGAACTAGAAATGCAATTAACGAGTCGCAAGTGCTGGTGTGGGGTACTTCTTCTCTCGCATCAGATGGCATTGACTCTGCTCTTGATGAGATTACTTTACCGCCTCTGCCGCCGACTGGTATTTTTACCTCATTTTTTGAATTGCCGCTGCCGGAGTATGAAGCAAGCTTCAGAGATTTTAGAAATGATACTAACCGTACCGCCACATGGTCAGTAAGGATGCAGTCCGGTGATGGGGGATATCCAATTGTACTTACCTGGAACCCGGCGGCATTACCGGCAGGAAAGTTTACCTTGAAAGACCCAATTACCGGTACCATTGTTAATGTTAACATGAAAACACAAAGCAGTTATTCGTTAACGCAAACAGCGCTCACAACATTAAAAATTGTTTATGAGAAAAATGCATGCAACGAAGTATCAGTCAGTAACGGCTGGAATATCGTTAGCGCACCGGTAGTCGCAGCCGATATGGGGGCTTCGGTATTATTCCCCACAGCAAATTCACCGGCCTATGGCTTTGATAACGGATACTCGAATGCAGAGACACTTGTTCCCGGCAAAGGTTACTGGATACGTTTTCCACAGTCGGCAGTAAGCAGTATTTGCGGTGCCCCTTTCGGCAATTCGGTCAGCCTTAATCAGGGATGGAATTTGTTTGGTGTTAACGATAAAGATGTTACACTCAGTCAGATAACGACGGTTCCGGCAGGCATACTTTCCTCACAAATATATGGTTATAGTAACGGATATAATAATCCAACAACGCTTGCAACCGGAAAGGGATTCTGGGTTCGTACCTCGCAGGCTGGCACACTGTATTTTAATCAGAGCTCAACAGCAAAATCCAATGATGCAGTTGCTTTTACTCCTGATAAATCATATACCAGTATAATAGTTACGGACAATGCCGGCAGCCGAAGAATACTATATCTCGGAGAAAACTATTTGCTGCCAAACAGCAACCTGGTTTCATTGCCGCCTGTACCGCCTGCCGGTATTTTCGATGCACGTTTTTCTGATAACACCATGGCCGCGGCTTCGTCAACTGAGCAGGTACTCTTGCTGCAGGGCGCCGTGTACCCGGTTGCTATCACCGTAGAAGGCAAAACACTTACACTTACCGATTTAGCAACCGGTGGAAAATTGCTGCAGGCAAATTCACGGCAGCAAAATGTTATAACAGTTAACAATGCAAATATTTCTGCAATCGGAATTACAGCAGAAAATACCCCTGACGAATTCGTGTTGTACAAAAACTACCCGAACCCGTTCAACCCGTCAACAACAATTTCATTCAGGCTTGCCGCCAATGAAAAAGTAAAACTGACTGTTTACGATATACTTGGCAACACGGTTGCAGTTTTAGCAAATGGCATGATGGAAGCCGGGATGCACAAAGTGGAGTTTAATGCCGCGGGATTGGCAAGCGGTTTATACATTTACGAAATACACGCGGGCAGCAAAACCCTGCAAAACAAAATGCTGCTCTTAAAATAATTACACTCCTTTATAAAAAGCTGTCCCGCTCAAAACAAGGGACAGCTTTTTTTTTGCTCTTTTTTGTAAGGGCTTTATTCAGGTTGGTTCGGGGGGTCACCTGAAATTCCGGTGGGATTCTCTTAAACAACATCGAAAATAGATAGTTTTAAAAAATTCCGCTCCGCTGGAGCTGCAATGTATTTTTTGTTTCTGTTTGCTATGCCAGAGGCATGCCTTGTATATTTAAAATATAGTTAAAACCAAAGAATATTTATTGCCAAAGAGGCAAGAAATATTTAACCTTGCGGAAGAGAAGGAGCATGCCTTGGGTCACAGAACCCGCGCCGAAGTATCTTCCTTCCGTCAGG
>JACPGF010000432.1 GCA_016182615.1 Ignavibacteriales bacterium | reverse complement strand
GCCGCCTATGACGCGGGTTTTAAGTCTCCTCGCCCTTTGGGAGAGGAGATTTAGAGGTGAGGGCTTTCCAGTTAAAGTGAAGTTCTTACAAGTGGAAATCCTTAAGTTGACACGTTTACCTCCCTTGGGAGGCATTGCCTTGCGAAGGAGAGGGATCAAGGGTGAGGTAGATTTGTTTTAGCGGCATTAACACAGCCTAAAAATGATTCCCCCGCTTCGCCGCGGCGAACACCCCCTTTTCAAAAAAGGGGGACTGAGCTGCAAAGTTCTAATTGAAAAAAAGGCTTAAGTTGACACCTTACCTCTTAGGAGGCATTGGCTTAAAAGCCGGGGCAACTTTAAAATTTGGAATATAAGATGTTAAAACCGGGGTTAAAAACAACAAAACTAACGGGCTTCAGCCCAACTATGCGTAACATAAGTAACTAAATAATTTTCGGACAGTATGAAAATTTTCGAAGAAGATAATACAATAGATGACAAATAATAAATATGCAGTAATAACAGGCACCTATATAGATTTGGTATTAATGACCGTCGAAGATGCCGAAGATATATTTAGGTGGAGAAACTCACAAAAAGGATTGTGGCTGCAGAAAGGTGCGGAAAATACCGAAGCGCAAAGGGACTGGATAGCTGCCCGGCCTACCAATGAGTATAACTACATCATCAAGACTAAAGAAGGTGTATCGATTGGGCTGATAGCCCTTGTTAAAATAGACATGGAGAATAAAACCGCGGAAACCGGGCGATTGATAATTGGCGAGGATGAATACACTAAACAATTACCGGCGGCGTACGAGGCTTTATATCTTATAAATGAACTGGCATTTACCGGATTAGGATTGAACCGTATTTATGGAATTATTGCAGAAGAAAACAGCAAAATGATTGCTTTCCAGAAATATATGGGCCTTGTGCAGGAAGGCCGCTTAAGGCAGCATATTTTTGTTAACGGAAAATTCAGAGATGCATTTTATTTTGGGTTACTCGCTGATGAGTATTATTCGGGTTACCGCAAAAAAATTAAGCGGATGATCGATTTATTTTCAGCATAAGCACATTACAAGGAAATATACAAATGACAGTACACGAAGAAGTTGAACAAATAATCCTAAACGCGTTAAACACCTTGAACGAGGGGTTTAATGACGCGGACAAAATTACCGTTAGCACGGATACCTATTTATTCGGGAAGAAGGCACAGATCGATTCCCTCTCACTTGTTTCGCTAATTGTTGAGTTGGAAGAGCAGTTGAGCGAAAAATTTAACCGGGAAATTGTACTTACTGATGACCGGGCAATGACTCGGGAAAAATCTCCGTTTTACAATGTGCAGAGCCTGAAGGATTATGTTGTGGAGTTGTTAACAGCGTGAGTATGTACACGGGTAAACATGTATTAATAACAGGGAGCAGCAAAGGCATTGGCTTGCTTTTGCTTAATCATTTTCTTGCAAACTCTGCAAAAGTTATCGGGTTTAGCAGGAATGACTTTGTGCATCAATCAGCAGACTATGAACATTTTAAAGTTGATATCGGTGATGCCAAACAGGTAAGTGCTGTATTTAAGCAGATTGCAAAAAAATACGGGCATATTGATATTTTAATTAATAATGCCGCGGTGCTCACCTCGCAGTATGCAATGATAATGCCAGCCGGTAACGCCGAAAAGATGGTGCAGACAAATATTCTTGGCACTTTTAACGTTACCCGCGAAGCAGTGAAACTGATGCGGAAAAACGCGTATGGCAGGGTCATTAACATCGGGTCAATGGCTGAGAAACTTGAACCCATTGGCGACAGTGTATATGCAGCATCGAAATCTGCCATGCGGACGATGATTAACTCGATGGCGAAAGAGCTTGCCAGCTTTCATATTACCTGTAATACTGTTGGTATTACGGCAATAGAGACCGATATGCTGAATCAACTGCCGCGGGAAAAAGTTGACCCTATCATCAAGCAGCTAACCATACCACGGTACGCAGCGCCTGCGGATATTTTTAACGCGGTTGATTTTTTTGCTTCAGCGGATAGTTCATATATCACTGCTCAAACAATATACCTTGGTGGTATTAATTAAGATTATGCATTGATATGGAAAATGTAATTCAGGTTGTTAACGGGTCGTATAAACAGAATACTTTTATTTACATTTGTAACGCTCCGCATTGTATTGTCATCGACCCGGGTTTGGATTATGATCCAATTAGAAAAATACTTGAAGACAATAATTTACAGCCGGAAGCAATATTTTGCACGCACGGCCATTTTGACCATATCGGCAGTGTATCCAAAATTAAGCAGCAGTATAACAGCGTGGTTTATTTGCATAGTAAAGATCTGAAAATTTGTAACAGTTCAAATTTTTTACTGAAGGTGCTTAAGACGGGACTTACTATAGAAACGCCAATCCCGGATGTTCTGATTTCATCTGATGCAGTATATCAAATAAGAGGTGTTGATGTGCATGTAATCTGTACACCGGGACATACTCCCGGGAGCTGTACAATACGGATAGGCGGGTTGCTGTTTACCGGTGATACTTTTTTGAAAACTGAGAATTTGAAAAACCAACTGCCTGGCTATAACGAGGCTGAACTGCAAAACTCATTCATTAAAATATTTACAACTTATCCCGGCAATTTTATGATCTATCCCGGCCACGGAAAACCTGAAAAGCTTGAAGTTATTAAAGCCGAGTACTTAATTGCAGCGGAAGGAAAGGGGAAGGTAAACTAAATGATTCATGAATATGGCGCCGGGCTCATCGGTTTCGGGCATTATCTTCCCAACGGCACTGAATCGAACGAGGAACTATGTAAGTATCTCGATGGCATAACTCCCGAATGGATTGTTGAGAAAACAGGAATTACACAGCGGTTTATTGCCGCCAAAGATGAAACCGCATCAGGTATGGCTGTGAGTGCTGCCCGTGCCGCAATTGCTGATGCCGGGATTAACATTGCTGATATTGGATTGATTATCGGCTGTACCTATTCACATGATTACCAATTCCCACCGCTTTCAGCAAAGGTGCAAAAGGAGCTCGGTGCAAAAAACGCGCAGGTGTTCGATTTGCAGGCAAATTGCGCGGGTTTTGTGACAGGCCTGAAAACAGCCGCTGATAGTATGCTCGTAGATTCAGATATTCAGTACGCTCTTGTCATCGGCGTTGAGCTGCATACACGATTTTCCAACCGAGCAAATCACGAAACTTCTATATTCCTGAGTGACGGTGCAGGCGCTGCAATATTAGCTAAAGTTGCATCCGGTTCCGGTATTATTGGTCATAATTTCCACGCGGATACATCAACGTATGAATCCGTGCGGCTCCGTGGCGGCGGTTCCTCTTTTCCTCCGATTGGACGGGAACAGGATCCTGCGATTGACTACATGGAAATGAACGGTCTGGCAACATGGAAACAAGCGATTACCAATCTGCCTGTTTCAATAAGAAAAGCTTGCGCAAAAGCCGGGATTACAACTGAACAAATGGATTTTCTGCTTTTTCATCAGGCCAACCTTGCGCTAATTCAGTATATCGTGAAGAAGATGAAACTTCCTCTCGATAAAACTTTTACCGATGTGGAACGGGTTGGCAATACCGGATCGGCATCCTTGGCAATAGTGTTAAGTGAAGCACATCAAAATAACTTGATAAAAAAAGATTCCATTCTTGCCTTGTCGGCAGTTGGAGCGGGATTTATCTTCGGGACGACAATATGGAAAATGTAAATATGAACACTATACTCCCGGAGTATCCCGGCATCAGCAGTATGGCTGAAAAGTTATTTAAGAAATCAGCCTTTCAAAAGAAGAAAGTTGAATCTTTTCTATCATCAAAAAGCGCGGGGCAGTTGCAGCATATCGAAACACTCCTGCATAAATATACCGGGTATCTTGCAGCCGAAGGCATGGACATTGGATACGCGGTTGATGCGTACCTGAAAATGTTAACGGACATGATGCGCTGCCAGATATACTTTGCGAAAAAAGGAGTCTATCCGGTTGCAGATGCCGTACTGGCATTTGATGAGGTTTACTCGGATGCCGCGCGCATGAAGGCTTACATGATTGGATTGGCTCTTTCACAGTTTTTATGGGAAAGCCATTTTAACATGTATCAGATATTTCAATCGGCCATCAACACCCATGCGAAGCAAATAAAAAAGTATCTTGAGATCGGGCCGGGACACGGTTTGTATTTTCAGCATGCAATGATGCATCTTGATACGGATACTGAGTTTACTGCGGTTGATATTAGCGAGACCTCAATAAATATTACCCGTGGGATAATAGAATCGCTGGTTGAAAATCCGCCAAAGCACGAGTTTTTAGTGGCGGATATATTTAACTTTAATCCGGCAGTTAAATATGATTTTATCACCATGGGTGAAGTGCTGGAGCATGTTACCAATCCCGAAGAGCTGCTTGGCAGGCTGCAGGGGCTGCTGGCAGGCTCAGGCAGGGCTTTTGTTTCGACATGTGTTAATTGCCCGGCGATAGACCATGTCTATCATTTTAAACACGTTGAAGAAATTTCCGCTATGCTTGTGCGCTGCGGTTTTATTATCGAAGAAGAACATTTCTTTCCCGTTGAAAATTTGCCCTTGGAAGAAATCATCAGGCAACGAATAACCATTAACTATTGTGCAGTTGTAAAAAAACTATGAACACATTTGAATCAATTAAAATTGGTGATACCGCCGAATTAAGCCATCTGATGACCGAAGCCGATATTGAAAAATTTGTTGAGCTTACCGGTGATGACAATAAGCTGCACATTGATGCAGGCTTTGCATCCAAGACGGTATTCAAAAAGCCGGTAGTGCATGGTATGCTGGGTGCCTCGTTTATTTCAACAATTATTGGCACAAAACTGCCCGGTGACGGTGCATTGTGGTATTCGCAGAGTTTTGAATTCCTCAGGCCGGTAAGGGTAGGTGATACGATCAGGGTAACGGCAGCAGTTATCGAGAAAAATGCCAGAACAAAAAGTATCAGCCTGAAAACCGATATTTTTAACGGCAGTAAGCAGCTTGTTACTACCGGGATTGCAAAAGTAAAAATTATTGAAATACCTGAAGAAAAACCTGAAGATAATAGCCCGGAACTGCTGCCGCATGTTGCCTTTGTGGCCGGCGCTGTTGGCGGCATCGGCAGGGAAACGGCCTTAAGACTGGCAAAAGACGGATTTGATTTGGTAATTACCTATAACCGGAAAAAGGCTCCTGCACTGCTGCTGCAAAAAGAAATAACCGCGCTCGGCAGAAAGTGCCTTGTGGTGCAATGCGATGTTAGCAGTAAACAAAGTGTGGAAGAGGCTGTGGCTACGGCT
>JACPGF010000427.1 GCA_016182615.1 Ignavibacteriales bacterium | reverse complement strand
TCGCTTGCGGTCTTAGCTGCAAACAGGGCAATTATTGAATCATCAGATCAAAACCCGGCGTACAAGGGGATGGCAACAACAGCCGTTGTGCTTTACATTAATCAGCAAACTGCATGTTGGGGTCATGTCGGCGATTCCCGTATATACTACTGGGATGATAAGGCGATAATGCAGGTAACAAAAGACCATTCAGTTGTTCAGAAACTGGTGGATGAAGGACTGCTTACCGCCAAAGAAGCTGAACAACATCCGCATAAAAATGTCATTATGCGTGCCTTGGGTGATAAATCCAATGTTATCGTTGACACCGATACATTTACATTCGATAAAAACAAGCGTTGGAAATTTATGCTCTGTTCCGATGGTGTTAGTAACGTACTGGCAGCCAAAGAACTGGCTCAAATGTTTAAACAAGATGATTTGGAAAAGCTTTCAAAATCGTTATCGGCAATTATAGAAGAACGCGGTGCACCTGATAACTATTCTTATGTCATTATAAGTAATCAAGTAAATTAACGAAGGAATCGGCGGCCGGATGATTGGCTCTGTTATAGAAAACTATAAAGTTATTTCCATGCTCGGTGAAGGTGGCATGGGCGTTGTTTACAAAGCTCTGGACATGAAGCTTGAACGCTTTGTTGCGTTAAAGATTCTTAGTTCACAGTCTGCGACCAATCCCCAGTTTATTGAACGGTTTAAACGCGAGGCGAGTAATCAGGCCAAACTGACTCACCCGAATATTGTTCCCGTGTATGGTTTTACCGACGACCATGGGGTGCTTGGCATTGCAATGGAATTTGTTGAAGGCGAAACCCTTGAAAAAATAATTTACAAGAAAAAACGGTTAGATGCACTTGAAGCCCTGCAAATCGTGAAACAAATTTTGCAGGGGGTAGGGTATGCTCATACTAAAGGATTTATCCACCGTGATATAAAACCATCAAATATCATTCTGAGCAAAGAGGGGGCTGTTAAAATAATGGATTTTGGTATTTCCAAATCCATGTTTGATAAAGGTATAACCAAAACCGGAACGAAAATCGGTACAATCCTGTACATGAGTCCCGAACAAATCCGTGCTGAAGAGCCAACCAGGCAAAGCGACATTTATTCTATAGGGATAACGTTATACGAAATGCTTGTCGGCAAAACACCTTTTGATATGGGCACCGAATATGAAATTATGGAAGCCCACCTGAAGAAAAATCCCGGGCGGGTTTCGCTTAATCTTGACTCGGTACCACCGGAGATCGACAAAATCGTCGCGAAGTCTTTAGAAAAAATCGTACAAAAGCGATACCTCACTTGCGAGGAATTTCTGGATGACATTGAAGAATTAATTAAAAAACTCGATAAATCTAAACCGGTTGGTAAAAAGAAGAGAAATAATAGTGACCAGCTGAAATATAAGCTGAGAGCAACATTCTATGCTCTTTTCGCTATCACTGTGTTTATTGGTTTGTCTTGGGTTATTTTTAAGGCGATTTCTGATTTTTGGCCGACTCTGCGTAATAAAGTACCTACTACCGAAGCCGATACCACGTCAGCTTACCGGTCTAATCCGAATTATATCCCTAAAAGTAACTGGGGCAGTTTATCAACCAATATTGGCGGTACGCTTAATGGCATACATTTTAGTGATAATTTAGCGGGTATTGCCGTTGGTGAAGCTGGCATGGTAATTTTAACCAGTGACGGAGGTGCCACATGGCAGCGGTTGAACAGTCCAGATATACCTACAATCAATGATGTATTTTGTATCAGCGTTAAGTCTGCGATTACAATTGGAGAAAAAGGAGCTATTTACCGTACAGATGATGGCGGAGTAACTTGGAGATTAATCCAATCTGGAGTGAGTGAAACTCTCTTCCGTATCTCTGCTGCACCCAACGGAAATCTTTTTATTCTTGGCAGTAAAGGAGTTGTGCTGCGCAGTTCTGACAGTGGTTTAACCTGGAAAAAAATGCGAACCACTGTGGATAAAATACTTTACGGGATTTCATTTGCAGACAACAATAATGGTTATATAGTAGGATGGAGTGGAACCCTTCTCAAAACATCAGATGGTGGTGAGGACTGGGAAACGCAGACAGGATTTACTGATAAATACTTGAAAGACATATTCTTTGTCGATTCCGAAAACGGATTTGCCTGCGGTGCAGGCGGAGAAATCCATTTAACACAGGATGCGGGAAAATCGTGGAAAAAAGCTGAAAACAAAGTGTATTCCGGTTTAGTTTCATTATTGTTTATCGATAAAAACCGCGGGTTCTGTATCAGTAATAAAGGCGAAATTCTTGAAACTGATGATGCCGGGACGAATTGGACAGTGTATCAGGGGGGTAATTATCTTTCATTGAGTAAAATCGTACGAGCTGCCAATTCAGCAATATACATTTGCGGGTTTAATGGGTTAATTCTAAAAAGTAATCTATAAGTTTATGGATAAGTTTCTTATTCAAGGCGGAACCGCTTTACGCGGCGAAATAGCTGTCAGCGGGGCTAAAAATGCTTCACTGGCACTATTAGCGGCAACACTGCTGAACTCAGGTATTAATACCATATCGAATACTCCCCGGTTGAATGATGTATCGACTATGCTGAAATTGCTTGCCCAGTTGGGTTGTGGGTACACATTTACAAATAATATTGTCACTATTGATTCTGTTTCTGTTGATAATCAGTTTGCACCGTATGAACTTGTAAAAAAAATGCGTGCCTCAATTTATGTCCTTGGCCCATTGTTAGCACGATATGGTTACGCCAAAGTCTCTCTCCCCGGAGGTTGTGCTTGGGGTCCCAGACCGGTCAATCTTCATATCGAGGGTTTAAGGAAAATGGGTGCAGAGCTAACTGTTGAAAACGGTTATATTATTGCAAAAACCAAGAGACTTCAGGCTGCAAAACTTAATTTCGATATTTCCTCAGTTGGTGCAACAGGCAACCTTTTAATGGCTTCTGTATTGGCAAGCGGAACAACAGTTATAAATAATGCCGCTATGGAGCCTGAAATAACAAACCTTGCTTTGTACCTTCAGAATATGGGAGCAAAAATCTCTGGGATAGGTACTCCAATTCTGGAAATAGAAGGCGTCGATGAACTGCATCCGGCAGACATCGAAACGATTCCGGATAGAATTGAAGCTGGAACGATTTTAATTGCTGCTGCAATTACCAAAGGTACTGTAACTTTGCAAAACGTTCCGGAGAAACATTTACATTCCATAGTAGCCAAACTGCAGGATGCCGGTGCTGATGTGAAGACAACAAGCAGCTCAATCACAATCGATGCAGCAAACTGTTCTTTAACTCCGCAAAATATAATCACCTCACCATTTCCTGGTTTCCCGACCGATATGCAGGCACAGTGGATTGCATTGATGTCGGTAACGAAAGGAACTACGACGGTTACCGATTCAATTTATCTTGACAGGTTTTCGCATGTTCCGGAACTTAACCGTCTTGGTGCAGATATTATGATTAAAGAAAACAACGCGATTATCCGTGGAGTAAAAAAGCTGACTGGTGCAAAAGTTATGTCAACCGATTTACGGGCAAGTGCATCTCTGGTGCTTGCAGGCTTGGCAGCCGAAGGTGAAACAGAAGTTCTGCGGGTGTATCATCTCGACCGGGGTTACGAATCGCTTGAAAAAAAATTGTCATCTCTTGGTGCTAACATTACAAGGGTAGCCGGAACGGAGTATTAGGAGATGTCATGAAAAAAGCGGGTTTCGTTTTTGCAGCTATTCATGGTGTTATTCTATTACTTTCTATCTACCTGTCAACTTTACCGCTTATCGGTGATTTTCATTATGAATTTGCCGCGGTATTTTCGTTGGTCTTCTTTGTGGGTTCCGGTTTTTACACATTTTCCATTCATCAAAAACAGAGTAATATAACCCTATCTGACACACGCCTCATTTTACTAAAGACAGAAAGCTTTATAATTATACCGCTTTTGTTAATTGCCACAGTTGCTGGTTTTTATCGTGAATCTGCATATCTCGAAGGGCTTCCGTTTTTTGCCGTGTATGTTGTGCCCGCCCCTTTTTTAGGTGCCGTTAGTGCAATTGGGATATCCGGTGTTTTTAAACGTTTCAGGAAAACTGTTTTTCTGATGCTCTGTTTTGCAATTGCCCTCTTGCCGCTTATCGAAATGTACCTCTATCCCGCAGTCCGTTTTTACAATCCCCTGATTACTTTTTTCCCTGGAACAATTTACGATGAACATATTCTATTTAAGACGGAGTTAGTATGGTACAGGCTCTGCAATGTTTTATATTTTTCGGGTATTCTTATTCCGGTTATTTTGCAACACGTACGGGTTGCGATAAACAGGAAGCGGCTATTAAAAGAGGCGAATAATACTTCGTCAGGTACGTTATTTAAACAGCCTGTTAAAACAAGTACTGAGACCGCGGACGATAACTTGATCTTTGACAGTATTGATAAAATTGAACAAACCGCCTCCATTAATCTCAATTCGCATCACAAGTATTCCGGAGCAAGCCGGCTTGATACGCTGCCTGGTAAACCTGCAATCGGCAATTCCGGGAAGCTATTTGTTACAATTGGTACCGGTTATACTTTTTTTATTATCTGGCTGATAGCGGGAGTATTGTTTTTTATACTCTCTCCGGTTTTGCACGCGGGTGACTCTGTTAAAACAAAACAAGCAGGAGTGATCCACGAGGCATATTATAGCGAATTAACGGAGATATTTGGCAGTGCCCCGCAGAAAATCCGCTCTTATATGTTCCCCGGCAGCGGGTTTAAATATGCATTAATTGGTGCCGGAGTTGCCGATGTATCGAAGCCGCATCAGGAAAGTATTTTTATGAATGAGGGCGATATATGGGGCACAACAAAGCATGAAATGGCTCATGCGTTCACTTCCGGGTTTGGCTTTTCCCCATTTAAACTTGCATACATGTTTAATCCGTTATTAATAGAAGGGGCAGCCTCAGCCACTTCCGAGGTATTCGGCGATTATGATTCACACTTTCTCGCCTCATTGATATTGCAGAAAAAGTGTGGCATCTCATTGGAAATCCAGTTCACCGGATTAAATTTCTTTTCGGCTTCTAGTGTATCGTATGTTTTGTCTGCTTCATTCTGCCGGTACATCATAGCAGCTAAAGGTATTGCTGTTTTCAAAAAGATTTACCAGAGCGGGTTTGAAACAACCGGGGAGTTGTCCTTTGCAGTAATTGAAAGCGATTATCATAAATGGATGCAAACAAAGTATCCTGCAAGTAGTATTATGGGAAGCGATACAAACATCTATCATTACTATTTTGGCAGGGTGCCTTTATACGAAAGACGGTTCCCTCACACGGTTGCCCGCCTTATGGCCGAATGCAGCAATTTGTATGCATCAGGTAAATATGCGGATGCTGAAAAAATGATGAGCAAAATAGAAAAATACACTAGCGAACCCGATGCAGTTACCCTAAAAATACTCATTTTATCTGCAAACGGAAAAACAACCGAGGCAATTCGTTTGGCCGAGAAACAACTGCTCACTACCACTTCTCCCCGGATGACTGTTTATTTGTACAGACGGTTGGGTGATTTGTATGCACTGCAAGGTAATATAACAGAGGCGCGGAAATACTACACTCTCTGCACACAGTCCGGCGTTAGGAATAGGCTGACTGCTTTAGCAGAGGCAGGGAATATACTTTTACATGAAATTGATTCCTTGGGACAAAATATCCGCTTGGATAAAAAGGATAAACAGCAAATGACAGAACGGATGTTAAAGCAAGAACCTTCTGTTGTGTTATTATGGTATTATTTATATATCACCTCAGAAAATAAAATTAATACAGGTTTTGTGAAAAGTGTGGTACACAAAATATTAACGGCTCAAATTCCTTCAACACACGCGGTTGCAGTTAAAGATATCGCGGGTTATCTTATTCTTCATGGAATGGTTAATGAAGCAGGGGAACTTACCGGTATGTCCCTTGAGACGGCTGCCAGAGCACAACGTGCCAATCTCACTGAGCTACTTTCACTTATTCATAAAATTAAACTACAACAGCAGTGATAACGCCCTGTTGATCCCTTCCCTTCAAATCTAAGGTAAGTTATAAATATTTGCGGTCGGGGAATTATTGATATTTCAGAAATGTTCATTAAATATAGTATTTTAGCAGTTATTATATTATAGTCATTACATTTGCAAAAGATCGAAGCCCTATAAATGCAGTTTAAAGAAGTAACCAACCAGTTCGTTGAAAAATATCCACTCCTGCTTGATATACAGAAAATAGCCAATCAATTAGGGAACGGGCTCTACATAACCGGTCCCGCCGCTTACCGTTGTGTACAGGGGAAACAGAGTTCTTATATTTCCTTGGCATATGATAGTGATGTAGAACAATTAGTAGGGAAAATTTCCTTGCACAATAGCGGACTGAAAACTGAATACTATGGTGATGAAATCTATTTGAGTGATGGCATCTCCCCGGTAATATCTATAGTGCGGATAAAGAAACTGCGGGCGGTCAAATCCGAAACTGATATATCCAATTTCCCTACATTAAAAGATGTTTGTGTATCACACGGTTTTCAGGCTTACTCTTTTGCAATCTCGGTAAAAAAAAGATCAACAGGAAAAACCTTCGATTATAATGACGGCCTTAAAGCACTTGAGCAAAAACAATGTTCGCTCTCTATTAAAGTAAAGGAACTTGAAGCGAGGCATATTCTCTATCATGGAATGCTCGAATCTGATTCTGAAAGTAGTATGTTGGAATGGCTTTACCCTCATGCCGTTTTACTTAAAGATGAATTACAAAAACTCCCTAGGCCGTTATTAACTGCAACACTTATGCAAATTTTGTCTGCTGCAAAACCATCACGGGGACTCATAGCATTATTTCACTCGGGGTTCATGCACGGTATTTTTCCCGAAGCTGCAAACATGGCGGGAGTGGAACAAAGAAGAGAATACCATCACAAGGATGTCTTTTTTCACACGTGTGAAGTAGTCGATAATCTTGCAAGAGTAAACGAAGATGTATGGCTGCGTTTTGCAGCACTGGTACATGATATTGCTAAACCACACACGAAAAAGTTCATTGAAGGGACAGGCTGGTCGTTCCACGCGCATGATGAAATAGGGGCAAGAATCATTAAAGGCGTTTTCAGGAGATTAAAACTGCCGGAAGAAAAACTGCAATACATACAAAAACTGATTCGGCTGCATTTGCGGCCCGCAGCGCTGGCTAAGGATTTTGTAACGGACAGCGCGGTACGCCGGTTAATCAACGAAGCAGGCGGTGACCTTAAAGATTTGATGCAGCTCTGCAGGGCAGATATTACCAGTAAAAACCATTCTAAAGTTTCCAGATTTTTACGGAATTATGATGCAGTTGAAAGCCGTGTGCTTGAGGTAAATGCGCGGGATGAAGCAGCAGCATTTCAGTCACCTGTACGGGGTGAGGATATTATGACTGTTTGTAACATTGGCCCATCAAAGCTTGTTGGTGTCATTAAAAATGCAATTGAAGAGGCAATATTACAAGGCACTATTATGAATACTTATGAAGATGCATACGGGTATCTTTTGAAAATAAAGGATGAGTATCTACATAAATAGCATTTTGCAAAAAAAAACAATTTCCAAACAGAGGAGTAATGTGACCAAAACAAAATGATTTTGTGGGGTATAATGCAAAATTTTCTTGAAATTGGCTGACCAACATCAGGAAAAACCATGCATTGATAAAATGATGATTTAGATAAATAAAAAGCAGTCCCTCGTAAACGGGGGACTGCTTTTTAATGATAAGTATATTTAATAATGTGAAATTGATAGAGAAGAAACACCGCCATGCACACGGATATAAAGTTTTTTCTCTGCTGACTGGAATCCCTCACTTCTGTAAATATTCTCACTTTCCTGTTTCAAGTCAGACATGGTTTTTGAACTAAGAGCAAGATCCGTTTCAAGTTCAATACCAATATCTTTCGGGAGCAGCATATTCATTGAAGAAGCGCCAGCCTCAATCTCGACCTCGGCTGTTCTTTCAGCAGGAACCCCAAGTTTAATCAGAAGCGATGCAGCCCCAATATTAATTTTAATATCCTCGGTACGTAATTTTGAAAAATCGAAATCCGCGGAGGCTGCTCCAATATCAAAATCAAACGTGTAAGCTGGTGCAGGATGCAGTTTCAGGAACATACTATTGTCATGGTTTTCATTATCGCCAAATTTAAACTCAACATCTTTTGTTTCGATGGTGAAATCAGCAGATGAATCAGAGAACAAAGTATCAACCGTAAACTTCATCCCATCTCTTTTCTGATAGAGGGATAATTGATTCGTGCTATCAGAAGCGATAATAAAAGCACCTGCACCGGCTTTTAGCTCAATATTCACCCTTTTGAATTTAGGATCAAAAGTTTTTGAGTATGCCGAAACTTTCAGTTCACGGTCTGCATCCTTATGCGAATCAAATGAAAAGCAATGCCATGGTTTGTGCAAAAAACTGAATAAAACTATTGCTAAAACCAGTCCGCCTAATCCGGCAAATGCATACCGTGCTTTTTCATCTTTTACTAAATAAGCAGCTCCGATAAGAATTAAGAGCAAAGGCCAGAGCTTGTACAGAATTTCGGGAAGGAAAGAGCTGCCCGAAATCATGGAAATAAGATACAAGGCGCCTAAGGAAACAAATCCGACGCCCCAGAATAAACGTTTAAAGCTCATGTGTCTGTCCTTTTTTAAATGGATTCATTAATAGCCATATCCCAAAAATAATCATTATCATTGGAAAAACTTCGTCAAAATCAAATGACGCAATAAGATTTTCTAGTAATAGCAGTACTCCAAGTACAACGAGTATTCCGCCAAATACATTTCTGCCACCAATCCGGTTAGCATCTTTCGGTGACACAACATGTCCTGTTTCATCAGCTTTTTTTTCAGCTTCAGAGCCATCGTCGGCTGGTTTTTCAGCAGGTACAAATTCGAACGGTTCTAAAGGAATAAGTACCAAGCAGGCAACGTAAACCAGAATGCCCGCGCCGTGCATAACAGTTATCAGTACAAAAGCTATGCGGACCCAAACCGGATCAACGTCAAAATACTCGGCAATGCCGCCGCATACACCGGCTAACTTTTTTTCTTTTCGTGAACGATACAATCTTTTTTGCATATTAGACCTCAAATCATTTAGTTTCATATGCAAAGTACAATATACTGCCTCGGTAGTCACGTAAAACGGTAAAAGCGGAAAATAGGCGAAGAAAAAGGCATAAAATAAGGAAGAACGGTACTAATAGAATTTTTTATGCCTGTTTTACCTAAGTTTTTAATATTTTTGCACATTAGTATTATTGTGGTTCTTAAATTAATAAATACAGGAATTAACGAATTGACATCTTCAGAACTATTGCAATCGCTTATTGCCAAAGGGGAAGAAATTCAAGTTTTTTTAAACGACAAAATCGGACCTCTCAGTAAAAATCAGTTGAACTGGAAACCGGATTTCCGGCAATGGAGTGTAGCCGAGTGCTTAGATCATTTAAATATTAATAACCGTCTTTATTTTCCAATTATCGAGCGGGCGCTGATGAGCGTTGGCCCTAAACCGGAATTCAAGGAAGATGAAGAAGCTTTTCAATATACTTTAACCGGGAATATGATGGTTAAAATGGTGCGGCCTGAGAGCAAGAAAAAAGTTCAGGCTCCCAAGCAATTCCTTCCAACAAAACAAATGTATGATACGTACATCGTGCAGGAGTTTATGGAACAACACAATACCATCATGCGCCTTATGCAGCAGTCATTCGGGCTTAACCTCAACAAAATCAAAGTTTTTTCACCCGTTAACCGTGTGTTTAAATTTAACTGTGGTGATTGTTATGCTATGATTATCGCACACGATGACCGTCACTTTCAGCAGTTGCAGCGTATTATGCAATACAGTGAATTCCCGACTGATTAAATCAAAAAGGTTTAAAATAAAAATGCCGTCTGAAAAAGACGGCATTTTAGTATTTATGGAATATATAATATGAACTTCAAGCTCATCATGAATCTTTCACTTTTTGGTTTACTTGCAGGCAGTCTGAATGTTTTTGCCTTAACCGCGGGAAATGACTGGGTCATTTGGGTACTCTTTTGGATTCTTGCATCTATGCTCCTTAAGAAAAAAGTAGCAGAAAAATTCTTTTTACATGCTTTTATTACCGGGGCACTTTTCACTCTCTTAGCTTATTTCGTACAAATTCTCCTGTTTGACTTATACGTGGCAAATAATCCCGTCATACAATCAACAATTTCATCACTTGAGCCGGAGGTTCATCCCAAAACCTATTTTATCTCGATAGGATTATTGTTGGCTCTGGGAAACGGCCTCATTTTAGGACTTATTGCATTGGGACTAAAAAGAATAAAATAAAGAGGCAGAATACTTTAACATAAAAGCTTTATGGATACTAATACAACTGCTTGATTTTTTCGTAAAGCTCCCTGAATGCAATCCCTCTATGGCTTATAATGTTTTTCTCGGATAATGGTAATTCCGCCATAGTTATCTGATAACCATCAGGAATAAAATATGGGTCATACCCAAAACCGCCTGTACCTTTTGCCGTGTTTACAATTTTGCCGTGGACCTCACCGATGGTGCAGAGTGAATGCCCGGCATCCAAATATACCGCGGCACATACATATTTAGCCTTGTGAGGTTCGGGAAAGCCGGAAAGTGCATTGAGTAATTTGCTGTTATTTAGTGCTTCAGTGGCATCTAATCCTGAAAAGCGTGCAGAGTGTATTCCGGGTGCACCATTAAGCTGCTCAACTACAAGCCCGGAATCATCACCCATCACAGGAAGCCCGGTTATTTTCCTAACTTCGGCGGCCTTAATAAATGCATTTTCCTCAAAAGTACTGCCAGTCTCCTCGATATCAGCTATTTCCTCAACATCATACAGCCCCAGGATTGTAATACCAATGGGTGCAAATAGGTTTTGAACTTCATGAATTTTACCCTTGTTTTTCGAAGCAAATAAAATGGTATCAGGTAACAATTTGCGCCCTCCCGATAACTTGTTTTAACCGT
>JACPGF010000426.1 GCA_016182615.1 Ignavibacteriales bacterium | reverse complement strand
TCATAAGGGGTTTATCGGCAACAGCGATTTGGAAATACGGTTTGAAAAAGATACTACACTATATAGCGGGTACTACCCTTTTACAAAAATCGTGGGAACATCTAAAAAGATATTGGATGCAGGAACGTATCTTGGAAATGATAAACTACCCTTAAGCGTCTGGCAGATAAATGACCCGTCCACAACACTGGATGATAAGCGCCTGTACCTGAAAGTGTACGACGGAGGGCTGATAAAACGAAATTTTTCTGACAGTTTTTGGAGCAACGCATATATCGATAGCACCGGCGGAGCACTTGATTCCGTACTGTGGGAAAAAGTGATTGCATTCCCTCCACTTGGCAGTGACACGAATTATGTCAGCAGTCCTCACATTCCTTTGCCGCTGCCGGTAACTACTGATAAAAATTACCGTATGGGATTTTGGTTATTATCGGATAAACCGGAAAACAAACCACAACCCGGAACGGTCATTAAAGTAAACCTTTGGAAATCCTTAACCGCTGGCGACAAAATGACTTTTGTAGCCGTGAAGCCATTAATAAATAATAAAGATATTGCAGCCGCAAATTTGGCAAATATTTCGGTGTATCCCAACCCTTATTACGGCATCCATAAGCTTGAGAACGGGTTAAATAATCAATGGGTGCAGTTTACCAATCTGCCTCCCACCTGCACCATCAGGATTTACTCACTCTCCGGTGAGCCGGTTCGAAAAATAGATCGTACTGATGCCGGTTCAACATTTCAAAACTGGGATTTAAGGAATAACGGCAATCAAAACATTGCCAGTGGGATGTATATTGTACATGTTGATATTCCCGGTGTTGGCACGAAGGTGTTAAAACTGGCTGTTGCGCAAATGACGAGATAACACGATAACACGATAAGTGCAACTAAGAATAAAAGTGATTAATAACTAAATCTAAAAAAACGAAGTTTTTTATTTGTATAAAAAAAAGTTATATAAACAATTTAATTTGGACGGGAAGCTTATGAAAAAGTTCTCATTAATAGCAATGATTTTTATAGTAATTACTGCAACTTCAGGAGTATATTGCAAATCCGCCGATGATCCTAAAAACAAGATCCAAAATATTGCTACAAACGATCAGGGAGATCAAATAGCAGTAAACCAAATGAAAATGTTTTTTTATAATAATGGTTTTGGGTCGCACAACTGGGCAGGTAGTTCAGCGGGATTGCTGTGGCCTGGGGGAACTTCAGCGCATCAAAATCTTGTCTTTTTCGATGGACTCTTGCTCGGAAATAAAGATTCTTCAGGTTGTTCGATTTCGGGGAGTGCTTACCGTACCGGTTTACAAGCTGGGAAGATTATGCCAAATGGAAAAGCAGACGACCCGCTTAAACCAGAATACAAAATTTGGAAGCTTAAAAAGAACTGGCAGGATTTACCAGATGGAGCAGAGCGCGACAGACTTGCATTTGATTATAATAACTGGCCCGTTGAGCAAGGTGCACCATGGGTAGATGTCAATAGAGATGGCATTTTTACCAGTGGGATTGATAAACCGGAATTAATCGGGGATGAAACAAATTGGTTTGTCATGAATGATCTGGATACCATCCGTATGAAGTATTTGTATTTCAGTCAACCCCAGGGTTTAGAAATTCAAGTTAGTATTTTTGCTTTTTCGGAACCTACACTGTTAAATAATGTGATATTTAAGAAATACAAGTTTATTAACAAAGGGCATAAAGTATTATTAGATGAGTATATTCAACTATGGTCCGATCCCGATATAGGAGATGCAGGAGATGATTATGTTGGCTCTGATTCAGTACTAAATATGGTTTACTGCTATAATGGGGATGATAATGATGCAGGAGGAACTGGCTACGGAACAACTCCGCCGGCGGTTGGTTATTTGCTAGTAAAAGGTCCCTCGGTTCCTTATGATTTAATAAAGTATCCTATAATTAGTAAAAGGCAGTTACCCGATAGTTCATTTATTAATGGTAAATGGGTAAAGGGGAAAACAAGTCTGCCTGCCACCGGAGCCGAGTGTTTAGTAAATAGTCAGCCTTCGGGAGAACCTGATGAATTATCTGCTGGTAATATATATAATAAAATGTCGGGATTGCGGTGGAATGGCAATTCTATTATAGATCCGGTCACCGGCAATCCAACTACCTTTATGTGCGGTGGTGATCCGGAAACTAATGCTGGTTGGGTTGAACGCTCCATTGGTGGTGCAGCCCCGGGTGACCGCAGAATGACTCTTTCATCCGGTCCATTTTATTTTGCTCCCGGTGATACACAGGAAGTTGTTTTTGCGATTGCAGTTGCAAGAGGGATTAATAAATTCAACTCTGTAACTGAGTTAAAGAAATTTGCTAAACGGATACCCGTTTACTATCAAAGAAATTTTTACATGGTGGACAGTGTGCCCTCTCCAGCCGTGTCTGTTATCTCAGGGGATAAAAAAGCGGTTTTATATTGGACCGATAACGCGGAATCTTATAACTTTATCGATGAATCTGTATTACCGGGCAAAAACAAAGTGTATGATTTTGAAGGATATCAGGTTTTTCAATATGCAGATAGTAAGGGAAGTAACCCCCAACTAATAGCAACATTTGATAAAGTTAATGCTGACTCCATATTTTCAGAGCAAACCTTAGTGTATGGTGTACCCGTGAATGTTCCCCAAATTACGGGAAAGAATAGCGGAATTCAGCGTGTGCTGCATATAAGCAATGACCAAATAAACAGAGACAGGCTGTACAATAGTAAAGAGTATTATTTTGGAGTTGTTGCATTTGCCTATAACCCCGATGGTGAGCAGCGGATTGTAAGAAGTATGCCATCAATCGTAACGGTAATACCACAACCGGATGCGATTGGAGACGCGTATCCGAAAAGGTTCAGCCAGTCTTTTTCCGTAACCAAAACCGGAAGGGCTCATGATGGACTCGTTTCCAATTATATAGTAGATGAGAAGAAACTGACCGGGCATATTTATGAAGTTGAGATAAATAAAAGTACCGATACAACTCAATTATTCTGGTCACTGAAAGATTTGAATACGGGTGTGGTTTTATTAAAGAATAAGCTGTTACAAGCCGCACCAGCCTCTCAGGATGATATTCTCGTTAACGCGGACATCGTTGATGGCTTTGCAATAAAAGTATCCGATCCGGGAAATTCAAGTAGGCGCGTGAAAGAAGTTAT
>JACPGF010000430.1:3065-6221 GCA_016182615.1 Ignavibacteriales bacterium | reverse complement strand
GAAGTTTATTCTTTCTTACCACAAGCACCATTTACTTAGTTGTGAAAATATACTCAAACTCTATTTCAACACTTCAATGATAGCAAAACTTTTCACATTTGAGATTGATTTAATTGATTATGGATTAATTCCTGATTTATAATTTTGATATATTTGCAGGTTGATTGTTTTCAATTTACCCCTCAAATTAAAACGAAAGTATAATGGTACTCTGTTGAGCATGACAGAAAAAGAATTTGTTCAAAAACACTTGGCACGCTTGCAGCAAGCACTTTCCCGCTTCCCGGAGGCTTTTTTAGGTGAGCAGGCTGTTAAGGATTTTACACTTCCCGACTCGCGCCTAAACCTTGGCGAAGAGCTGTTCGGCAGTTATGAACTGATTGACTCAGCCGGAAATACCCTGCATACCGCAAGGGATATATACGAGGCAAAATATCTCGTGTACTCTTCGCAGCACCGCCACACTATTGTACCTGTTCCTGTGAACCATAGCGGGTATCAAGCCGTTACTTCAGCGTATGAGAGGTATATTGACAACATCCTTAAAGAACTCATAAGTGATTATCAGAAACTTTTCCCGGCAGGTAAAAACGCGATGGCCGTTGTAAACGAAATTCTCCGTGTGCTTGGACTGGTGCGGTTTTGAAAAATTCCATTCCCGTTGGTCCTAAAATAATTGAATATTTTACCGATTTGTATGGTGCAGAATGGGCTGCCCGCTACTGCGACTACGCACTCACCGAGCATCACCCGTTTATCCGGGTGAACCGCCTGAAAGCAAATATTGAAACGCTCAGGCCATTTTTGTTGGATAACCACAGTATTGTACTTACTGAAGTTCCCGGTGTACCTGATGTTTACGCGGTTTCAGATCCCTGTAATGTACTCGGTAAAACCACTGCCCATATTACCGGGCAGTATTATATCCAATCGCTTTCCTCGGTTATGCCTGTGTTGGCATTAGACCCTCAGGCGGGCGAGCGTGTGCTCGATTTGTGTGCTGCTCCCGGAAGTAAAACATCATTTATAGCCGCCCGGATGGAGAATACCGGCATTCTGGTGGCGAATGAAATTGCAACCAACAGGACTGGAATTCTATCATTTAATATTGAGCGTCTTAGTATTATAAACACCGGAATTATTAATATGCCCGGTGAATGGCTCAGCCCGCGGTTCAGTGAATATTTTGACCGGGTACTTGTTGATGTACCGTGCAGCGGCCTCGGGATCGTCCATAAAAAAGGTGAAGTAAGCAACTGGTGGAACGAGGATCTTATTCTGCGGCTGGCACAAACGCAGTACAAACTTTTACACGCGGCAGTGCGCATGGTGCGCCCCGGCGGTACTATCGTGTATTCGACTTGCACCTTAACCGTTGAAGAAAATGAGATGGTGCTGCAGAAAATTATGCAGAAACTGCCTGTTGTGTTAGAGGAGTTTACCTTACCGGTAAATACCCACAAGGGATTTACTGAGCACGGTAATGACTTTACTAACGAGGAACTTAGCAAGAGTAAAAGAATGATACCTTGGGAAAACAATTCCGAAGGATTTTTTGTTGCGAAACTCCGCAAGACAGATTCAATGCCGACTGATACGCAAGCCTACCGCAAACACCGTTCACCGCTGAGCTTACCCGGCAGGGAGACAATAAGAAACCTTGGTAACAAACTGGAAGAATACTTTGGCATCTCACCGGATATTCTCAAGAAATATCTTATCGTCGAAAAGTCCTCTGACTTGCATATTGCTCCCATTGACTGGGCAACGGAAAATCTTGAAGATTTTAACCGTGTCGGTATTAAAATAGGCACTTTTGACCGCTACGGCACTTTTATCGTACACACGAATCTGGTACAACTTATGGGGCAGTTTATACAAAAAAATATTGTTGAAATTGAGACAAAAGAAGGTATTAAGCGTTACCTTGAAGGGGGAACGTTAAAAGGATTTGATGCTTTGGGAAATATACAGGCCGCGGTCAGTTATCAGGGAATGCTGCTCGGTTCCGCGGTTATTAACAAGGGCATACTGAAAAGCCGTTTTCCCCGTTCATTCCGCACTCAGGCTATAGAATTAACATAAAGAAAGCCGGATAATTAACAATTATCCGGCTTTTCAGAACAAATTATTTTTGTTTGCCAAGTTCAAGATTACAGGTAATCTTAACATCTTTGCCAACAACTGTTCCGCCGGCTTCCATTAATGCGTTCCATTTTAGACCGAAGTCGATACGGTTAATGCTGCCCGACAATTTAAATCCTGATTTGGTGTTGCCCCATGGATCTTTTACCGTTCCTGAGTAAACAACATCAAGTTTTACTTCTTTGGTAATATCGCGTATGGTTAAATCGCCAACCAGTTTATATTTGTTGCCTTTAACTTTTTTGAAAGATTTGCTGACAAAAGTCATTGCAGGAAATTTCTCCGTGTTAAAGAAATCATCACTGCGGAGATGCTCATCCCTTTTATCATTATCAGTGTTAATACTTTTTGTTTTGGCGGTAAAGTTAATTACGGCATCAGAAAAATCATCATCTTTTTTCGAGGTAACGGTACCTTCAAATTCTTTAAAGTAACCGCTCACTTCCGAAATGACGAGATGCTGAACCGTAAAAATAATATTCGAGTGGGAAGCGTCTATCTTCCAGTTAGACTGGGCTAAACTAAACCCGCTTACGAGAGCTAAAAGAACAAAGAACATGCGAACTGATTTCATAGTTAATCCTATTGTTGTTGTTTATTGAGTTTTTATTACAAAGTTGAATATTTGCTACCACGCAAATATACGAGATAGTAATATTGACAACACATATAGTGTAAAATTAGTTCCGGTGATTGAAAAAAAATTATTTTTTTTGAATTTTTCTTGAAAATAAACAGTTTTTAAGCATTCCTATCTGCAATCTTTGTATTTTTGTAGAAGAATTAAACACTTTATTTAATGAAAACCTCACTCCTCAGTAAGCTCAGTGTAAAGCTGATAATAATTATTTCCGCGGTTTTACTCCTTAATCTCGCGATTTATACTATATTAACCGTACGGGAGCTAAAACGGGAAATTACCGGTGGTTTACTGGAAAATGCTTACAATGTCAGCGATATAGTTAAAAAATCAGCCCGTTACAGCATGCTCCTTAACCGGAGCGAGGATGT
>JACPGF010000430.1:0-3058 GCA_016182615.1 Ignavibacteriales bacterium | reverse complement strand
GTGCAACAAATCATTAAAACGGTTGGTTCTGAAAAAGGGGTGCACAAGATCCGTGTGTACAATAAAATCGGGGAGATCAAGTATTCATCCGATAACAAGGAAATAGCTAAAAGCCTTGACATGAACTCGGAAGCATGCAATATTTGCCATTATAATAATAATAAACTGACAAGCCTCTCGTTCGATAAAATGATCCGCTATTACAACGATGAAAAAGGGCAAAGGGTACTCGGTTTCATCAATCCCATTTATAATGAACCTGATTGCTATAATGCTGCCTGCCATTATCACGAACCGGACAAAGCGGTGCTCGGTGTTTTGGATCTGATTATCTATACTAATAAAATTGATGCGATTATCGACTCGAACGTCCGGAACATATTATACGGCTCTCTGATTATAATGATTATGATTGCCTTTTCCTCGGCGGTTGCCATTGCATTTGTGATTAACTCCCCCATAAAAAAAATAAGCAGAGGCATTTCAGAAATTGCAGCGGGTAACCTTTCGTATAAAATAGACGTTAATTCACGCGATGAGTTAGGTGAAATGGCACATCAGTTTAACGAAATGTCGGCAGAGCTTGAAAGAGCCACGCGCGAAATAAAAGAGTGGAATGAAACCCTTAATACAAAGGTGCAGGAAAAAAATCAGGAACTGAAAAAGATTTACGAACAAATAGTGCATGTCGAAAAACTGGCTTCGCTTGGTAAACTTTCTGCAACCGTGGCACATGAATTAAATAATCCGCTTGAGGGAATACTTACCTACTCGAAACTGATTCTGAAAATACTTGGTAAACAAAACACCGAGGGGAAGCATGATAACCTTCTTAAATATTTGGAATTGATTGCCGATGAAAGTGCGCGGTGCGGCAGAATAGTAAAAGATTTATTGCTTTTCTCGCATACAAACGAAACGCAAAACCAGTCTCAAGATATCAGGCAGATAATGGATAAAGGTTTAACCTTAATAAACCATCACCTGCAAATAAACAAGATACGGTTGCTTAAGGTATATGATCAGACAGTTGTTCCGGTTATTTGTGATGCGCAGAAAATAGAGCAGGCTATGCTTTCCATTATCATGAATGCGATTGAGGCAATGCCAGATGGCGGCAAATTAACAGTGGTTACAACAAAAGCCGATAACACTGCAATTGTGCTTATACAGGATGAAGGCCCCGGCATAAACGAAAAAGATTTACAAAATATATTTGACCCGTTCTTTACAACAAAACGTGATAAAAAGGGGACGGGCCTCGGCCTCTCGGTCTGTTATGGAATTATCATGCAGCACAAGGGCCGGCTTTCAGTCGAAGAAACTTCGGTGAAAGGCACAACATTTAAAGTGACACTTCCCCTACAGGAAAAAACAAGGAATATCTAGTATGAATTCAAAAGGTTCGATTCTTATTGTTGATGATGAACATATTGTCCGTGAATCACTCTTTCATTGGTTCACGGAAGACAACTATAATGTTGAAAGTGCAGAAGACGCGGAAATTGCACTAAAAAAATATAGTCTTGCAAAGTTTGACGTGCTGTTAGTCGATATGAAAATGCCGGGCATGAGCGGTTTGGAATTTTTAAACCGGGTAAAGGAAATTGATGCGGAGGCTATTGTAATAATTATAACCGCGTTTGCATCAGTGCCAACTGCAATAAAGGCACTTAAGGATGGTGCATTTGATTATATCACCAAACCGGTTGATCCGGACGAACTCAGCCATCTTGTTGATAGGGCATTCCAGCAAATACGGCTGCGCCGTGAAAATAAGCAGATGAAGCAGAATATCGAAGAGACGATTCTGCCCGATAATCTTATTGGCGAGAGCATGCAGATGAAGAAAATCTTCTCGCTCATACAAACTGTGGCACCTACTGATACTACAGTGATGATACGCGGTGAAAGCGGCACGGGAAAAGAGATTGTAGCAAAAGCGGTTCACATAAACAGCCCGCGGCGGTATTTCCCCATTGTTACCGTAAACTGCGGAGCCCTGCCCGAAACATTACTGGAGAGTGAACTGTTCGGACATGAAAAAGGCTCGTTTACCGGCGCTCATTACCGCCGGAAAGGAAAATTTGAAATGGCTAACGGCGGCACTATTTTTCTGGATGAAATTGGTACCGTTACGCCTAAGATGCAGGTTGAGCTGCTTCGCGTGGTTGATACAAAACAATTCACCCGGCTTGGCGGTAATGATGTGATAACAAGCGACTTCCGCATTATCGCGGCAACAAACGAAAACTTGGAAGAGATGGTACAACAGGGAAAATTCAGGGAAGATTTATATTACCGGCTTAATGTTTTTAGTATTAACGTTCCGCCGTTAAGAGAAAGGAAAGATGATATTCCATTATTAGCATATCATTTCCTTAAGCAGTTTACTTCATCTATGAACAAGAAAATTGCAGATTTTGAACCCGAAGCGATGGACTTTATGGTTAATTATAACTGGAAAGGGAATGTACGCGAACTGGAAAACGCCATAGAGCGTGCTGTTGTCGTCTGCACTGAGGATAAAATCCGCTCGGAAGACCTGCCTTTCAGGCAGCAGACATCGTTTTCATTGTCACCCGAGGATAAATCGATCTCTGCAATGGAAAAAGTTCATATCGCGAGAGTGCTTATCGAAAATAACTGGAACATCTCAAGAAGCGCAGATATACTTGGTATAGACAGGGTTACCCTGTATAACAAAATTAACAAGTACGGTTTACAGCGGTAGCAGTGCGCGAAAAGGTCACACTTATTCCGGTCAGCTTTTCCAATACGCAGGTATTAAAAACCATACAATTGCGGATGGAAATGTATATGCATACAAGTCTTGAACGCGTTGACTTACCGCTTGATATTGAGGCCGTCTATTCCTTAGAGCGGAAGCAGTATTATTCAACAAAGCTGATTGCACAGGCAATTCCTTTATGTAAGTATATCGAAGGTAAAGTTGTACTGTTGGTGGATTTCGATTTGTATATACCCGTACTAACCCATGTGTTCGGTGAGGCGATGTTGAACGGGCAAATATCAATCGTATCGTTGTGCCGCCTGC
>JACPGF010000429.1 GCA_016182615.1 Ignavibacteriales bacterium | reverse complement strand
TTTCGCCGGGCTCCAGAATACCATCACCATCGCCGGCAGATTCATAGGTGTTAATTTACTCGGCTCTAATCGATGTCAGATTCGTTAAACTCACTGCATCATATGCGTTTATCCTTCCCCTGCCCAATACCTTTGCATACGATGGATTAATACTTTCGATATTGGTACAGGTAACCCGGATGCGCTCTCCGATTTGTTTGGCTGAGTACGCTGGAAATTTGGCGGCTACAAGTCCTGCTAGCCCTGCCGTTAACGGGGCTGCCATTGAGGTTCCGCTCAAATTAGCATAGGTATTATTCATCCATGTATTAAAGATAGATTCACCGGGGGCAGTAACATCAACCGAAATGCCATAATTGGAGAAAGAACTTTTCATATCAGAACTGCCGGACGAAGCAACCGACAATATTCCGGTGTAACCCGAAGGATAATGTGTTTCTGAGGAGTTGTCGTTTCCAGCGGCAGCAACAATTAACACATTATGCAAAGCGGCGTAGTCTGCCACCGATTGCCCGTAATGTGAATATGAATAACCGCCCCAACTGCAATTGACAACCTTACAGCCGTTATCAACAGCATAGACAATTCCTTCGAAACCAAATACGATATATGGTGAACCGCTGTTATTTCGATAATTATCCTGACTGGTTTTCACAGCCATCAATTTACACTTGTATCCCATTCCCGCCACACCTGTACCATTATTCGTCACAGCCGAGGCGATTCCGGCAACATGAGTTCCGTGGTCGGGCTTATCCTCCATCGGATTGTTATCAGCTAATCCGGTAAGTCCACCAAAATCCCACCCGATATTATCATCGATGTAACCATTGTTATCATCATCGATGCCATTACCGGCTATTTCTGTTTTATTTACCCAGATATTTGCATTTAAATCCGGATGATCCCAGTCGATCCCGGTATCGACTATTCCAATAATAACAGATGTATCACCCTGCGTAACATCCCAAGCTTCCGCTGCTTTAACTTTTACCAGACCCCATTGGGAACTATATGATGGATCGTTAGGTACTGTTGAAACTTCATACACGTACCGGGGTTCAATCCATTCGACTAAATTATTTGCCGCAAATTTGCGCGAAATTATGAGTGGGTCTATTGCTGAATTAAACGACAAGCTAAAAATCCGGTTTAAATCTGCCGATTTTTTCTGATTACCAAAAATTTGTTTGGCAACAATCATCCCGGATTTTCCAGACAGTTTGAATTGCCGTGTGATCTGACTTTTTAAATGATCAATTGACTGCTCATTTTTCAGTTTCACTATGAGCTCACCAGAAAGATACAGCCGTGAGCCATTTTTTATAATCTGATTGTTTTCTCCTGTGAGCATTGAGGAGAGCAAAACACATACTGTGAGTGTGGCAAAAAGGAAGAATGATTTTGTCATAAGTGAATTCAAACTCTTAAGATAATTTGTATTTTCATCCCTTCCGGGATAAACTATTTATATAATAATACTTCTATTTCAAATTCCAGGCTATATTTATTTTGCAGCCGAAAAGATGGCCATTCTATTAGCATTCAGTTTTGTGTCAATAAAACGACACATCATGGCTAACAAGTTTTTTATCCTTATATACAAACTTGGCTGAAAAGAAAAAACCACTGTCGAGCCACGGAATGAATATACGGTCTCCTTCCCAAAGATTCAACTCTAAAAGTTTATCATCATCAATCCAAGCAAGGTTACCTTCCTTCGATTCGATAAGGCTGCCCGAAAACTCTTTTGAAACAAACATGAACACGTACCAGTCTTCAATACCGTCAAATTCAGGAAAGGTTATAACACCCTTAAATGTCGGATTTGTAATTGTCAAGCCGCTTTCTTCATGAATTTCACGGATGGCACATTCTTCCGGGGTTTCTCCGGGTTCAAATTTCCCGCCCAAACCGTTCCATTTCCCTTCGTGCATATCGTTTTCTTTTTTTACCCTGTGCAACATGAGTGTCTTATTCTGTGTTTCGTCCTTTACGTAACACAACGTTGCCAATTTCATTATAACCTGCTTATTTTTTTATTGATTCTAAAAATTTTTGAAATTGTTTATTCTTCTCAACAACTTCGTTATGGCTGAGCTTTGAAGAAATAAATACGATCCGGTTCTTTTGCAGTTCTGCTGCACTTATTGCATCATCTTCAGTTTTAAAATATGGTCTATTCCATTCATCTAAATCTTCTATAAGAATTTCAGATTCTGTTTTGGTACCACCGTCTTTTGTGTAAATATTAATAAACTTTTTATCACCGCTCTCCAGCCAATGAATATACTTTTCCGTTTCTCCATAGAGCGCATCGAAAAGGAATACGGTGGAGATATTCTCAGTAAGACCGCCACGGAAAAGGATGTATGCGATTACCCGGTAAGCTCCGCTATGCCCCGCAAGCACAATGTTTCCGGGTTTTGCATCGTGAATAATCCCATCATTTTTAAGCTTTGCAAACAGTTCTGCAATAAATTTGCTGAATCCGCTCTTTTCTTCCAATTTGCCGCCGAAAGAGTCGGGTGCAAATTTTGCAGCCTCAGGGCATACCAACAAAGCATTTAGGCCAGATGATGCAAACTGTTCAAACAGCTTAAATTTTAGGTTCGCTGTATCAATACTATTGTGCCAGCCATGAAAATAGACAACTATATCCGTGGGTTCATCAGGTTTAAATACCGAGGGCACATAAACTAAAACAGAACTGTCCGAATAATGCTCAGCAGCATCATACAATTTTTCTTTATAAGAATAACCATTAGCCCTTTTAACATGGGGGAATGGAGCAGTCTCAAGTTGATACCGGTATGTTTTGCCCCCTGCATCCTGAGCCGGCAAACTCCCAAAGCCAAACAAACAAAGGAAAAGAAAAACTATAAAACCCTTTTTCATAATTTATTTTGCCGGAACTTTATTAAGCAAATCACCAATTGCATCCTTATGCACAATTATTCCAAGCATTTTTAGTTTAACAAAATCTTCGTGGAAAAAATAGTATCCTTTATCTCCCTTGTTAAAGGAGCCTGAACCTGAATCTTTGATGAGATACCAATCCTTACCCTCATCTTCTTTATACCCAACAACATGAATGCCGTGGTCATCACTTGTTGTTCCGTTAACAAACCTGAGCTGCCGGGCATCCGCGTTAATATAAGCCGAAGGTATATCAAATGTCGGGACAACAGCGGCTTTATATTGCGAGTGTATTCCCGGTTCGGATACATCTCCGGCAAAGCACAGGGTAAAACCTGTACGAATTGCTTTTTTCAGTACACCCATATACTCGCCAAGCGGAAGATTGAAATATTCTTTACTGTGCCACCAATTATCCGGTACTTTGTATTCCATCATAGTGAAGTAAGGTTCATCGGTAAAAGAAACAAGAGCGATGTAGTCTTCAAAATTGATTTTAATACGTTCTTTGTAAAACTGTTGAGGGGTATATGTTTTCCCGTCATAGCTGAACTGCACCGGTGGCTCACCAAGATAGTGGTTCAAAATCGATTTCACTGCTGATTCAACTGCTTTTTCATCCCATGCATTCTGGGTTTGTACTGATTTCAAATAGTTTTGAATTTCTTCGAACATTTTCCTGTGGTCATATACTTTTTGCCCGGGTAGTTTCCCCGAATATACCGATTCTGGTACTGCTCCGTTTTTGACATAGCAGCGGAATAGTGCATTAGCCTGTGAACCCTCACCCAGCGTTGTCCTTCCACGGGACTGCACAAATCCTCTCGCCTTCTCAAGATACTCCCAATAAACGGTAAAGAGTGGCGACAGTTTAACTTTCTCTTTGTACAATCTGAAGATTTCGGATTCAATAAACGATGTTGTCGAAAAACTCCAACATGTTCCCGTGATACCTTGATTTACCGGCTCTGAATGCCAATACTGCGTAAATTCATCTTTTGATTGAGGCAGCTTTATACCGTCAAATTCCATTTTAAAACTTTTGGCAGCCGGAGATTCGGTTTTATTGAATGCCTCAGCTTCTTTCTCAACAGATTTCATGAATTCATTCTTGTATTCTATGTATCCGGCTTTATTTTGCTGCTGGGCTACAATTATTACTGAAAGTGAACAGAAAAGCACCAATTCTTTGAACATGGTTTCTCCGAAAAATTTTTATGCGTTAGTTAAAGGTAAAATTAGCGATAAACGATAGGAAAAGAAACTACTTTTTTAAAATATCACGCATGACGGTATCGTGAAATAATGGCCTGAACGCTGTTAGTTTGGTATTATTCCGTGTTGGGTAAACTCTATTTGTTAGCAGAATTATGCAAACACCTCTTTTTTGGTCAACCCAAACAGATGTACCTGTATAGCCGGTATGCCCAAAAGAACCAATAGAAATAATCGAGCCGGCCGAAGCAGCATTATCTGTTTTAGTATCCCAACCCAATCCGCGTGAGCTTCCCTCTGCCTGTTTTGCAGTGAACATAGTAACAATTTCAGGCCTAATCAATTGTTTAGAACCGGCATACCCTTTCATCAGTAACATATGCAGTAGTTGCGAAATGTCTGCTGCAGTTGAGAATAAACCTGCATGGCCTGCTACCCCATGCAGCATCGCTGCGGCTTCATCATGCACTTCACCCTGCAAAAGTTTTTTTCTCCAGTACATATCTAGTTCCGTCGGCATACAATCGTATTTTTTACCAAGTGCCACAGGATTGTAAAATGTTGATTTCATTATGAGCGGGTTAAAAATCCGCTCTTTACAAAACACGTCTAGGGTTTTCCCGGTAACCTTTTCTATTATCTTCCCAACGGTAATCATTCCTAAGTCGGAATACACGGTTTTTGTCCCGGTTGAGAAAGTTAACTCCGAAGTAAAAATTTCTTTCAGGACTTCATTTTCGTTTTTACAGCTCAGATAAAATCGTTTAAATGCCGGGAGCCCGCTGTTATGCAGCAATAAATTCCTCAGGGTAATATTTTCTTTACCATTATTACCGAACTCTTGCAGATATGAAACAACCGTTCGGTCAAGTTGCAGTTTCCCCTCGGAAACAAGTATCATTACTGCCGTTGTGGTTGCAATAACTTTAGAAACAGATGCAAGGTCGAAAATGGTGTTCTTTTTTACGAGTGGAGCATCTTTCTTGTAAGTATAACGACCGTATGCTTTTTCAAATACCACTTTCCCGTCAATCGAAACCAACGCAACCGCACCCGGAAAAACCGAATCTGTTATTGCTTTTTCAAAAATTCCATCAACATCTTCAAAATGGAGTTTTCCCGTAAGGTTTTCGGCGGGAATTCTATCAGTCTCCGGCGTTTTAAACTGTTTTACAGAATTAGTTCCGGCAATAACAACCGGTGAGACTCCAGTAAAAACATGCTTACCTTTAAATATTCTTGCAGCAGTTTCTGTTGCTGCATTCGAAAACCCATAGAAGTTTATATAGGAATCATGTAAGCCAAACAACCTGTTCAGGAAAGGGTTCCTGAATGATAGCACGATATTCTGCCTGCTTTGAGACATGAACCGTTTTAATCCGTAAAGAGTGCTCTTTTTGTTGGTTTCTTTTTCATAATCACTGTGCCTTAAAAAAGCTGATACTACAACTATCTCACCTTTTACCGGAGGTTTTATTTTCAATTTCTCCCGCTTTTTTAATAAGCGGTTCTCGATAAGCATGGCATTTTCAAAGCCAAGTTTTTCTTTTAATCCAGCATGATGCCTGACAGCTACATGTTCCAGTGACGAATCATAAAATGTAATGTGCCGTATCTTTTGATGAGGCTTGCCAAGTTTTTGTAAAAGTTTGTGCTCATCTTTAACTAAAGTTGCAGAATTCTCAGCAATAATACTATCTGTAGAGTGGAATTTCCGCTCAAGCTCTGCAAGTGACTGTGCATCTGAATTGTTGGAATTGCCATCCAGTAAGCCGATACTTGCTTTAAAGGTTAAAATTCTGCGTACTGATTCGACAATCATTTCACGTTTAATATATCCCGCTTGAAATGAATTACGGAGGGAGCGTATTGTAACTGCGGCGTTTTCAGGGTATAGTAGAATATCAGTTCCGGCATTAAATGCTAATAGTGCTGCCGCTGAATCTGAATAGTCTTTCTGTACGGCTTGCATATTTAACGCATCACTGATGACGACACCTTGGAATCCGAGTTTCTCCCGTAACACCCCATTCACCAGCGTTCTGGAAAGTGAAGCGGGTAATCCGGAAGAATCAATAAATGGCAGCGCGATATGTCCGGTCATGATGGCACTTTTCCCGACATGCACCATTTCCCTGAATGGCACAAGATCCAGGCTCCACAAATCCGTGGTCGTCCGTTCAACTACGGGTAAACCATAATGAGAATCCACCGCGGTATTACCATGCCCGGGGAAATGTTTTATACAGGCGAGTATATTATTATCGTTCATGGCTTTAACATACGCTGCTATCTGTTTACTTACGATGTATGGATTGTCACCGAAAGATCTGACTGATATCACCGAGTTATCAGGGTTTGTATTCAAGTCTGCAACCGGAGAGAGGTTGAAATGAATCCCCAAATATCTTGCGAGTTGTGCTATAACCGCCGCTGACTGATAAGTAGCCATTGAATCGTTCATAGCTCCCCAAGCCATCAGAGGCTGCAAGTGCAGTGAAAAATTTTCCTTAGAATACAGCCCGTTTTCCAGATCGGCACAATACATCAGAGGATACCGTGTATTTCCCGGATGCTCCGCCGTGAACCGCCGTGTTAACTGAGGGTCTGCCGGTGAAAGCAGCAAACCACCAATGCCGGTTTCAATCAGTGCATCTATCTTCTGCGCGTAGTCCGCATCATCATAATACTTCCGGATGTTAAGCACAGGGAATACCAGTTGCGCAAGCATTTCCTGCTCAGACATTGTGCTTATCCGGTTCTCAACTCTGCCATCTATTCCGTCGCGCATCAGCAACGAGAAAGGGTGAAGATGTGAAAAACTCTGTGTATTAAAATTATCACCCGGCTGCTGTGCCAAAAACACATACAGGACAAATAAAAGTACCGCGGGTGCTGATTTAAGCATTATCCTCAACTGCTTCTGCCAATGCAATTTTTTTCTTTCCAAATTCCGGATTAATCTGGATTTTCTTCAATATCCAATATCCCGGAATCATTGTTAACAGAATCCATATAAAAAAGAATTTGTATCCCATTAATTCCTGCAAATAACCGCTAAACAATCCGGGAATCATCATGCTCAAAGCCATAAAGCCTGTTGTTATTGCATAATGAGCAGTTTTATACTCGCCATCGGATATGTATATCATGTACAGCATATAAGCGGTAAACCCAAAACCATAACCGAATTGCTCACCGGCAACACAAAGATTTATGATAATGAAATTCTCGGGCTGCATAAAGGAAAGGTAGATATACAGTAGATGCGGAATATTTATAGCTAAAAACATCCACCAAAGCCAATGTTTTAATCCTTGTCTTGAAGCAAGCACTCCTCCAAGGATTCCACCGATAGTTAATCCAAGTATGCCAACTGTACCGTAAACAAAGCCAACTTGACCCGTGGTTAATTCCAAACCTCCAACTGACCGGGGATCGAGTAAAAATGGAGAAGCAAGTTTAATCAGTTGCGCTTCTCCAAAACGGTAAATTAACAAGAAGGCTATTGATACACCAATTTTTTCTTTTTTAAAGAATGCCGCGAAAGTTTTCAGAAATTCGGCAAAAATACTTTTATCACCTTGCTTAATAGCAACATCTGTTACCGGTTTCGGAAGTACCAACGCATGATACAAGAAGAATAAAAGGAACATTCCTGTAAGTATAAAGAATGTTACTGACCATGCATGTTTCAGATCTCCGGCTCGTGATTGAAATGTTGCAGAAGATTCAGATTTAAGTTTTTTATCCAATTGCACAACAAAATATGCCGGTTTATTCCAGTTTGCTGCCGTAAAGGTAAACCGGCTGCCTTCGATCAGTGTAATGCTTTTATCACCTGAGTTATGATCGGTAATTACATGGACATCTTTATCGGGTTTCGCGGAAAGTTTTATATAGCCAATCCCGATATTTCCGGTTTTTTCGCCCACTCCGGAAACTTTAGGCTGCGAGGTTGTGCCCTCAACAAATTTATTAAGAATGTTTTGATTTTTTACAAAGGCAATGAGTGAATCCCCGGTATGCTTATCAAGCGGAGAAGCCTGAACTAATATCGATGTACTATTGGATTGTAATCCAAGCGTATCCGCGGAAACCGTATCAATAGCAAATTCAGGCAAGGATGGTTTCATCTCTGATTGACTGATAACACTTTTCACATGTATTTCTACCGGAGGTAAACCTGATGAGACTTCGAGATATCCAGCCAGCATAATCAGAAGCCCCTGTCCGGTAATCATCGCGAACCGGTAAAAAGTGCTTCGTATGCCAACAAAAAAAGTCTGCTCATTTTGCGACAGCCCCAGCATATAGAAGCCATCGGCAGCAATATCATGAGTGGCTGAGCTAAAAGCAAGTAACCAGAAAAAAGCAAGCGTGTATTTTACATAATCGTCCCCCGGAATTGTAAGTGCAACACCACCCAAACCTGCACCAAGGATAAGCTGCATGATAACAATCCAGAACCTCTTTGTCCGTACGATATCAACTAACGGGCTCCAGAATGGTTTAATAACCCAAGGTAAATATAACCAGCTTGTGTAGAGTGCTATTTCGGTATTTGACAGGCCAAGGCGTTTATACATGATTACCGAAACTGTCATTACGATAACATAAGGAATACCCTCTGCAAAATACAGACTGGGAACCCATGCCCACGGATTTCGTTTAGTAGTTTTCATAGTGTGCGTGGCAATTTTTGTGATTTGCTTGAAAAGCTATGCTCTTTTTTCAAAGAAGCATTGTCAATTATTTTAGTAAGGAGAATTATTCCCTTTTTTCATGGCAAGTAATGCAGCCCCGAACGATGGGGAATGCAGTGCATCTTTTACCTGAACATCAGAAAGTTTTTCTGCTATTTTTTTGCGCAATAATTGCGAATAAATATTGTCATTTGTAATCAATGAGCCAATAAAGGCAACATCAAGTATTTTTACCAATATTTTCTTTTGCATCGTCCGTATGTGAGATAAAAGCTCATCACTTTCTTTTTCAAGAATAGCAAGGGCAAGTTCATCTCCCTGAGTTGCTGCCTGTAGAACAGTCGGCGCAAATCCGGCTATATCAAAATGTTTTTTGTATATCCGTGTAATCAGGTCTTCGGAAGAGGCTATACTAAAATCCTTTTCCATTAAATTTGCCAAAAGGGTTTTCTCCCCTCTTCCATCATAATGCTTACTAACCGCAATTAAACCGCTCTTACCAATCGAGTAGCCACTGCCCTCATCCCCGATAAACCTGCCATAACCGCCAACACGGTACAGAATATCTTTCACATCTTTCCCGAACATGATTGACCCGGTTCCCGCGATGAGAATGCTTCCCGGTGCCCCATCAAAAGCGCCCTCGAGAGCTGCCATCGCGTCACTATCCACGTGAAACTTTTTTATCTGAACATTTTGCTTTGTGCAGAATTTAACAAAATCTACTTCAAGCAGCTGGGCATCAGTACGTCGTCCTGCACCTGTGGTGCCGAGAAATACTGTTTCAATCTGATTTAGGTGTACTTCCGCTTTTTCTCTAAGGCTTCTGATAAGAGAAAGGATTGTCTC
>JACPGF010000410.1 GCA_016182615.1 Ignavibacteriales bacterium | reverse complement strand
TTTTTCGGTGGATTTTTTGAGAGGATTAAAAATTTAAGCACTTAGCTATTGCTTCCCAATATACGGTGTCCGGTCAGAGTGCAGATGGAACTCAAAAGTAAATTGATATCCTGTTACACTTGCTGTTTAGGTTCTTCTAGGCTTCAGAAACCCGGTATATGAATATGTTATCGTGATAAGCAAAAACTGGGAAGCCCGTCAGGGCTGGAATAGCTATAGCAAACAGAAACAAAAAATACATTTCAGCTCCAGCGGAGCGGAATTTTTTCAACTAACTATTTTAGATATTCTTTAATAGAACTCCACCAAATCCAAGACATCCTTTAAGGATGTAGCAACAATGTGCTAACTTGTTGTTAAATGGAAAATTTCATGTGAACCTTGATTAGTGCATCTATCCGGTAAGCGAACTACTGTTTTGACAATTAATTTTGTAACTACTCAGACGAAAAAAATTGTGCCAATGGCACTGAATCTCAATAATCGCGGGTGGCAACCCGTGGAGAGTGGACTAAAAAAAATCACGTCCCCGAACGGGGGCGAACTGGTCTACTATGGGAAATTATTGCCGTTGCTCTCCAAGGTTCGCCCCATTCAGGGATGGAATCAGTTTGGTATTCATTTCCCGTGAGTTACTACTCACGGTTAATCAGATTTAGTGCCATTGGCACATAAAATCAGTACATTCCGTTATCTAATTTCAGTGGGCTGAGTAGTTACTTAATTTTTAATACAATGCACTCGGGTTTGTACTTTGAATTTTGCCCTCATTATTCACTATTCATTCTCAATTATTTATTGCCACGGCACTACTCATCTTAAATGGGAATTACAAAACCACAAGGTACCTTCCGGTTACTGCCCCCGTTAATATTTTAGGGAACAGCGGAATGAGCTCTTCGAGGCTGACCATTTTGCTATATCCCTCAGGCAGTACAACTTTGGTTTGCCCGGCAATCATTTCCCATACTTGCTGCCGTACTTGCATCGGGGTTTCCGCGGAGTTTATGCCAAGCAAATTAACGCCCCTGATAATAAACGGAAATACGGTAGATGAAAAATCAGAAGACTGCGTTAATCCACAGGATGCCACTGACCCATGCATTTCACATGTGCTTAATGCACCGCTTAATACTGTACCGCCAACCGTATCAACCGCACCGGCAAACAACGCTTTGGCAAGCGGTTTGGCTGCATATTGTGCAATGCTGCCTGTTGGGATAATTTCGTCTGCTCCAAGCGAGTTGAGGAAAATAGCGGCATCGCTTTTTCTGCTCGCGGCTGCAACTTTGTACCCTGCGGCGTGGAGCAGTGCAACAGCGTACGAACCCACCCCGCCGGTTGCACCCGTAACTAAAACAGGCTTTCCACCCGGTTTAAGCCCGTTGTGCTGCATGCGGTACAGCGAAAGCCCTGCGGTAAATCCTGCCGTACCGCAAATCATTGCACCGGTCATTGATAAGCCTTTAGGCAGTTTAACGACCCAATTCGCGGGCACCCGGATATATTCCGCGAATCCGCCGGAGGTATTCATGCCAAGGTCATAACCGGTTACCAGTACCTCATCGCCAACTATAAAAAGCGGGGATTTACTTTCCTCAACTACTCCCGATGCATCAATGCCCGGAGTATGGGGATATTGTTTTGTAACTCCTCTATTACCGGTTGCAGAAAGGGCATCTTTATAATTAAGGCTTGAGTATCTGACCCGGATTAACACTTCACCAGGTGGTAACATATCAATGGATTTTTTACCAACATGCTGAGTGAAAACACCATTTTGTTCTTCGACGATAAGGGCTTTGAACATCATAACACTATTCTTAGATAATATATTTCGTTAAAATATCTTCAGGTATCCTTGCCGGTTTCCCGGTATGCAAGTCTATCAAGGTAAATTTCGCATGGCCTTCGGCTGCAACTTTTCCGGTTGCCTTGTTGAGAACCGAGAATTGAACAATAACAAAAGCACCGCCGACTTCACGAATCCCCGTGCGGACAATTGCCGTGTCACCCAGCTTTAGCGACCGCTTAAAATCGACAGTAAAATTATTGGCAACCCAGTTAAGGCCGCGCTTGAAAAACTCGGGCATAGACATTCCGTAGTTAACCTCCATTTGCTCGAACCTGGCGGCAAGCATATAGTCGAGATATTTTGTACTATGTAAATGATTGTTCAAATCAATATCATCCGGACGGACTTTTATAAGTGTTTCAAATTGAGAATACATAAGCAATTATGAATTATGAGTTAGGAATTATGAGTGTAAAAGTAAGGATTATTTTACTTTGTATAACATTGGGGATTTGGATGAAGTGGAATTCGCTGAAAACATTGTAATATCTGCGCAATAATCCTTGAGCTGAGTAGTTATGAAAAATTAATGAATGTCGTTTTTGGGCTTAACCAATCGGGCAAAAACTTCGATACTATATAGTAGATTATCCGGAAAACTTTCC
>JACPGF010000409.1 GCA_016182615.1 Ignavibacteriales bacterium | reverse complement strand
GAACTACTGTTGTATTTATTTTCTCCGCTTGTTTTCCAGATTGGAGCACACCTGTATAATGGTTACATCTCGCGTTACAAGTTTAGAAGTATCAATATAGAGATTGAATCTTTTTTAATTCATCGTTGGGATAAGGATTGTGCCCCCGTTAGATTACATTATTCAGAAGTTACCCGCGAGTTCGTGAATAATGATATTGAGTTTTATACCAAAATTGGCCATAAGCCTATTGGTTTTATCGGCTATAATACAATCAATCCACATGATATGAAGCTGCTTAATGAATTGCTGGATGACAGGTTTGAGCCGTACGAAGCTGACTGAAAATAATTAATTTTATTCTAAAACAATCAATCCCCCTTAAAAATTACCATTAGGTAATTATCCCAAATTTCTTAACTTTAGGCACTAATTCCCTACCATTTAAATATCGAAAGTGTGTTACATGATATCTAATATTGGAGTGCGTGGTTACCATTACGTTGAGTTCTATACCGGATCTGCAAAGATGTGGGCGTACTGGTTCTGCAAAGCTTTTTCCATGCAGGTTACCGGCTACGCCGGGCCTGAAACCGGTGTTAAAGACCGTGTCTCGTATTTCCTTACTCTGAATAACCTTAAATTCATCATCACCTCGGCGACAAAACCCAGTACCTATGATGTATATGGTTTCATCGAAAAACACGGCGATGGCGTGAAACGCTGGTCGCTTGAGGTGGATGATGTATCCGCCGCTTACCATTACGCTGTTGAACATTTTGCTATTCCCGTCCGTTCACCCCGTAAAATTGAGGATGAACTCGGCTACGTTGAAGAGGCTGCAATTAAACTGTATGATGATGCCGAAATTGTGTTTTTTAACAAGGATAACTACACGGGAATCATAAAACCGGGATTCAGGGCTCCGGTAAGTAAAATTACGATTGAAACCAACCCAACCAACCTGCAACAGGTTGACCATATTGTTGGCAACGTGCGCATTAACGAGATGAACATGTGGGCAAATTATCTTAATAATGCACTTGCCCTCGAAACGTTTATCGAGTTTGGTCCCGGAGACATCTCAACAAAGTATTCGGCTTTGCTTTCAAAGGTTGTCCGCTCTCCCGATAAAAAAATACGCAATCCCATCAATGAGCCTTTTGAAGGAATGAAAAAATCGCAGATTGAAGAATACATTGATGAGTATCTCGGCTCCGGCATACAGCACGTAGCAATAACAACGGAGAATATCATTGAAACAATCGGCAACTTGCGTAAAAACGGAGTTGAGTTTCTGCCGCACCCGCCGGATACGTATTACGAGATGCTGAAAGAAAAAGGCTGGGAAGTAACCGAAGATATCGAAGAACTGAAAAAGCACGGCATCCTTTGTGATCTGGAGGGAACCGGATATCTGCTGCAACTGTTCACGAAACCAATAGGGGACAGGCCGACGTTCTTCTTCGAAATCATTCAACGCTGTAAAGGCGCTGAGGGTTTTGGCAGAGGTAATTTTCAGGCATTGTTCGAGTCAATTGAGCGCGATCAGGTTCTGCGCGGCAATTTTGACAGAGAGTAGGAGAAAGAAATATGCCATTTTATGTATCAAGAGGAAAACTGCCTGCCCAAAGGCACACTGCATTCTACAAAGAAGACGGTGTATCGCTCTACCGCGAAGAACTGTTCGGCTCGAAAGGATTTTCGGGAATATACTCGAATAAGTATCACTTGTATGCCCCGCCGCAGGTTGAGCAAATTAGCGAGATTAAAATTAATGGCGCGACCGGATGGGCAGAAGCACCGCTAAAGTATTATCACTTTTTAACCGGAAAAATACCTTCTACCGGCAACTTCTTCAACTCCCGTAAAGTCTTTCTGCAGAACGCCCATTGCAGTATTGCAACCGCGTGTATAACCAAGGACAGCAAAGAATTCTACCGTAACAGCTATGCACATGAACTATTGTTTGTCCATGAGGGAGCAGGGGAACTGCATTCGGAATTCGGCCTGCTGCCCTTCAAAAAATGGGATTATCTTGTTATTCCCAAGGGGGTAACGTATCAACTAAAGTTCAATAGCTATAAAAATAATAAGCTGCTCGTTATTGAATCGGATACTGCTTTCGAGATTCCCAAGCATTTCAGAAACGAGTACGGGCAAACAAACGAGGATGCGCCGTATTACGAGAGAGATTTCAGGGTTCCGGAATATACGGAACCTGTTGATAAAAAAGGGAAATTTCATCTTACGTTAAAAGTTTCTAACCGGTATTTCCAGTATATATTGCCGCATCATCCGTTTGATGTGGTTGGATGGGATGGGTATTTGTATCCGTTCGCGTTTAATATCGATGACTATGCCCCTAAAGTCGGCAAACTGCATCTTCCACCACCGTCGCATCTGCTGTTTACAACGCAGCATTTTGTGGTGTGTAATTTCGTACCGCGTTTGTTCGATTTTCATGAGCACGCTATTCCGGCACCATACTTCCATTCCAATGTTGACAGCGATGAAGTATTATACTATGTTGCGGGAGATTTTATGTCCCGTACAGGAGTAAAAGAAGGCAGTATAACATTGCATCCAATGGGCATTCCACACGGTCCGCAGCCGGGTAAGACCGAAGCGTCGATCGGCAAGAAAGCTACCGAAGAATACGCGGTGATGATTGATACTTTTTCTCCATTGCAACTAACGCAAAATGTAAAGAAAGCAATGGTTAAAGATTATGATAAATCGTGGCTGGAATAATACATTTTAACCCAAAAGACACGATAGCTGTATGAGTTTGCTGTAAGTCATTTAACAACAATAAGTTGCGACCTCACCCCTACCCCTCTCCTAAAACAGGAGAGGGAATCGTAATCTATTGTTATTTAAGGTGTTACAGCCTTTTCAGATTGAAATGCATTGTTGGGATTTAAATGAGATTATCTGTGTTCCATAAAGTACAATTTGGCAATGTAAAATTGAAAAGTTTGCAATCGTTCACTTGCCATCATAGTAAACAGTAGATTTGATTGATAATTCAAGATATGATTTCACTGCATTTCAGTATTTTGTAACAAAGATTTTAATTACTTATGAAAGTTTATATATGATGGTAATTCCGGAGTATATCAAAAAGCTGGTGCCGTATAAATCGGGTAAACCGATTGACGAACTGGCACGTGAGAAGGGGTTGACGAGAATTGTGAAACTGGCATCGAATGAAAATCCCCTGGGACCATCACCAATGGCACTTGAAGCCATTAAAGCAGGTGTTAATGACTTACATCGTTACACCGATCCGGGCTGTTTTCAGCTGCTGCAAAAACTTTCAACTGCTTACAAATTACCTGCTGACCAAATTTTCCCTGCATCAGGCTCTGATGCAATTATACAGTATATAGTTGCTGCTTTTTCTGAAGCAGGTGATGAATTACTTTCATCCGCAGGCACATTTATCGGCTGGGGTGTAAATGTGGCCAAATTAGGCAGGAAAATGGTAAATGTACCTTTGATGAACTATAACTACGATCTTGATGGCATCCTAAATAAAATAACAGAAAAAACCAGAATCATCTATATTGCTAATCCGAATAACCCAACGGGTATGCTGATCGGTAAAACTGAGTTTGACTCCTTTCTCAATAAAGTGCCCGAAAATGTCCTTGTTGTTTATGATGAAGCGTATCACCTGTATGCCTCACAGAATGCAAATTATCCTGATGGATTATCGTATCTTAACAGAGAGAATGTTCTTGTACTGCGCACGTTTTCTAAAAGTTATGGATTAGCTGGCTTACGGGTCGGCGTTGCTTTTGGCAATGCCGAACTTATTCAAATGCTGACCAAAACAAGGCTGCCATTCGAGCCGAATCAGTTAGCACAGCTTGCAGTGCTTGCAGCAATGGATGATATTGGATTCCTGCAAAAAACTTTGGAAGTCCATAATGCTTCAATGAAAATGTTATGCAGTAAATTTGATGAACTTGGTATGCTTTATACGCATTCTGCATCAAACTTTACGATGCTGTTGTTTGCCAACGAAGAAATTGCAAATCAGTTTCACAGTATGTGTCTCGATAACGGGCTTATTTTACGGGGCCTCGCTTCATTTGGTATTCCAAACGGTGTCAGGATAAATTCTGGCACTATTGAAGAGACCGTTTTCGCTCTTGAGGTTATCAGCAGAGTACATAAGAGTATCACGGAAAAACAACTAATACAGTAAAAAGGTTTTTATGAAATTTGTTTCCTATTTGTTTGACGGGCAGGAATACGCCGGAATCATTACCACTAAAGGTATTCTTGAAGTAGGTATGTGGGCTAAAAGGTATTGTTATAATGTGCCCGGCAACATGAAAGAATTACTCGAGTCATGGGAAAGCTCCTATCCGGCATGCAAAGAAATTGCAGACCGGTTCGAGAAGGAAGAGCATACCATTGGAATTCCGGTTGAAAATGTCAAACTACTTTCTCCGGTACCGCACCCAACTTCGTGCAGGGACGGGTATGCATTCCGGCAGCATGTTGCAGCTGCGCGAAAAAACCGCGGTGTGGAAATGATTCCCGAATTTGATGAATATCCTGTTTTCTATTTTACCAATCATAACGCTGTGTTTGGTGAAGGTGAAATCGAAGTCGAGGAAGATCATCTGCTTGGACTTGATTTTGAACTTGAATGTGCTATAGTTCTGGGCAAGGGCGGCAAAAATATCCCTTCCGCTGAAGCAGATTCTTACATCGCCGGATTTATGGTAATGAATGACCTATCTGCACGTACATTGCAAATGGAAGAGATGAAACTTAATCTTGGACCCGCGAAAGGTAAAGATTTTGCGACAACATTCGGGCCTTATCTTGTTACACCCGATGAATTGGCGGAAACAGCAATTTTAACTCCGTTTGGATTAACATACAATCTTGCAATGAGGGCTGTTCATAACGGGAAACAGGTTTCCTCAGGTAATATGAAAGATATGAATTGGACGTTTGCGGAGCTCATCGAAAGAGCCTCTTACGGTGTACAATTGCTCCCCGGTGATATCATCGGCTCAGGCACTGTTGGAACCGGTTGTTATCTTGAGTTAAATGGAACACATACCCGTGAAGCAAAAGAAAAAGGAAATCTCTTTAGTCCGGTATGGCTGCAACCCGATGATAGCATAGAGCTTGAAATTGAACGGCTGGGATTGCTTATAAACACCATAAAAAAAGCTGAAATTAAACGTTCAATACTTGCGAAAAAGAAAATGCAATAACAAAAAAGCCCCGTCAAACGGGGCTTTTTACTGTTTGAAGTAATAGACTTTTCTATTTCGAGAGTTGAACAACTAAAAGTATTATTGTTGCAAGGGCGGATACTACTCCGGCAACAGCCTGAATCCGGGTCAGGTAGTATTCAAATGTTCTGGTTGGTTCTTTGGGAATCCAGATGTAGTCACCGGCCTCAATTGACGGTGGAGCCTTAGTATCTATTTTAACCCAGCTTCTTGTTTTACCTTTAATTAAATAAATTTCATCTTTAGCACTTTGACCGATTCCACCAGCTTTTTGTAAATAATACTCATAGGAGTTGCCCTTTACAAATTGTACATACCCTGGATTAAAGACATGTCCGAACACATAAACAAGGTCAACTTTTTCCGGAATACTGATATAATCACCATTTTGAACAATAAATTTACTTGCTTGAGAAGATGAATCAGAGAGCCGGTTAAAATCAATTGTTCCATTTGCTCTCGAGTATCGCAGTTTATTATCAATAAAGAAAGTCAATGAATCGTCTATGGTAATATTTGCCATGCGGTTCATCATAAAATTTTCGAACTCCTCACTAAAATATGATGATTTAAAAACGTTTGTCCCGCGTAATAATTCCGCTCTTTCAATATCTGCATCGGGGCTAAAGCCGCCATCTTTTTGCAGCACATCATAAAGTGTTGTTTGATTTTTTGTAATCGGTACATTTCCCGGATATTTTACAGCGCCATTAACATACACAGCAAAATCTTTCCGGTTATTCTCCTCACTAATTACGGTTATTCTATCACCACGTTTTAGCGCGGGATTTTCGTTACTTTGAACCTTGAGCAACGTTTCTTTGTCTCCATCGATGCTCAATCTTGAGATACGAACCTCATCAATTTTATCGTAGGATTTATCATAACCTCTGCAAAGCAGTATAATATCCTGTAATCTGTCACCGTCAACAAATTGGTATCTGCCTTCTTTAACAATTGCACCTTTAATTGAAACAAAATTCTTTTCCAAGTCGATGCTCGGAAAAATGAGCAGGTCATCTCTTTTAAGGTAGGGGTTATGTTTATAATCACCGGTTAATCTAAATCTCTCCAGATCAAGTCTTTCGCTGCTGCCATCGGCGTGTTGTAATAAAATATCGCGGGTACTGAATTTTAATTCTTCCGGAGTAATTTTCTCATCTTTTTTTAGTTCAGCAACAAATTTTTCAT
>JACPGF010000438.1 GCA_016182615.1 Ignavibacteriales bacterium | reverse complement strand
TCTTACAAGGAGACTTGCATTAATGCAAGAGTCGTACAAGCATATTTCAGTCCATCTTACAGATAATAATGGCAAATTAATTGTTGGAAAGGGATCAGCCAATGTTTTATCCGATACCTCGATTATACATTTAATACATACCGCGGCCAAGTATCAAAAAATTATCACATCCGACTTGATGCGGACTGCCTCCACGAATCATCTTCACTTATCAATACTTTCACCGCTGCTTAACAATTCGGGCAAAACCATCGCGGTTTTACTTGTTCAAATTAACCCTGAAGCCGAGTTTTACCCTTTCATAGAAACTTGGCCGGCCAGAAGCCGTACTGCAGAGACAATGATTATAAAAAAAACAGGTGATAGTGTTCTATACTTGTCGCGCCTGAAATACAAACTGAATTCACAGCACCTTTTTACCATACCATTATCGAGAGCTTACATACCTGCTGTACAAGCAGTGCTTGGCTATTCTGGTGAATATCAAGGTCCGGACTATCGTGGGGTGCAGGTAATTTCGGTTATCAGGGCTTTATCTTTTAATAATTGGCATTTAATTGTTAAAAAAGATCGCTCGGAAATTTTAGATGAATTATTCTCGAAGGCCGTAGTTATTGCATTAATTGTTATGCTGCTCATTTTTATCAGTTCCCTGTTACTCCTCTACCGCAATATATCAGTTCAGAGGCGGGCGGCCGCGAAACTGCACGCTAAAGAATTAGAATTACTGAAAAGCCAAGCAATATTTAAAAGTACGATGGACTGCCTTGTTGACGGCGTTATTATAACAGACAAAGATAGTAGAATTGTTTACATGAATAATTCGGCGGTTGAATTAACAGGATTCCAGAAATCAGATGCAAGCCATAAACAACTGAACCAGATATACCAGATAAAAAATGAAATAACCGGTGAGATAGTCTTTGATGTTGTCGGTAAAATAAAAAAAATGGGAGGGCTAAAAGAGTTAGCGAATCATACATTGCTTATCACTAAAGATGGACATGAAATTCCCATAAGCGATGCCGGCTCACCAATTATGAATGGTGACAATTCATTTCATGGTGTGGTGCTTACATTCAGGAATGAAATTGAAAAAAGACATCAGCAGCATTTGTTAGAAGAAAGTGAGGAACGGCTCCGCTCAACATTAGAAAACCTCATAGAAGGTTGTCAAATTGTCGGGTTCGATTGGAAGTATCAATATCTGAACAAAGCTGCAATCGCATTTTCAAGGCAGCCCTTGGATGATCTTATCGGCAGGACTATTCAGGAATGTTATCCCGGATTCGGGGATACCGCAATGTACAGGGCGCTCAATAAATCGATGACTGAAAGGGTTTACAACGAATTCGAGGACGTGTTTGTCTATCCGGATGGCTCGAAAGCCTGGTTCCGCCTTCTTATACAACCGGTTCCAAAGGGTTTATTCATCATGTCCTCTGATGTTACGGAGCAAAAAAAGGCTGAAGAAGCCTTGTATAACAGTAATGAGCGGTACCGTATTCTTGTTGATAACACTCCTGATTTGATTTACAGCCTTGATTTACAGTACAAGCATACATCGGTAAACAAAAGTTTTTGTCAGGCATTTAAAAAAAACAAAGAAGAAATACTCGGGAAAGATTATGATGAGTTAGGCTTTCTTCCGGAACAAGCACAGAACTGGTTCAAATTATTGCAACAGGTAAAACAAACAAATACTACCGCAACAGGCACAGTAACTCTGGCAATCCCGGATGGTAATGTACGTACTTTCGAAGTGGTTCTCATACCTATATTAAACGGAGCGGGAAATTTGACTGGTATAAGGGGGGTTAACCGGGACATAACCGAAAAACTTGCCACCGAGCGGAAACTGAATGAAAGCCTGCAAAGTTTTCAGATGGTATTAAAGGGAGTTGATGCAGGTACCTGGATATGGTTTTTTGCAGATAATTATGTTGAATTTAATAAGCGCTATCATGAAATTCTTGGATATGAACCGCATGAGCTTTCTAATGATGTCAACTCTATTACAGGACTCGTCCATCCAGAGGATATGACTCATGTACAGAACCTACTGCAGCAGCATATCGAGGGTAAAGTAGATTTTCTTGCCTTTGATATAAGGATGAAACACAAATCAGGAAAGTGGATTTGGGTGAGTACGCGCGGTAAAATAATCGAAAGAGATAACACGGGTAACCCGGTTAAAATGAGCGGTATAGCTATTGATATTACAGAACAAAAGCTGGTTGCTGAAGCTTTGCGCGCAAGCCATTTGCGGTATAAACATCTTATTTCAGAACTAACCCGCAATTTTGGTTAAAGGCTGTCCATCCCGATGACAGGGAAGCTGCAGAACGTAGTTCGGTAGAGCTATTCTCGAAAGGGAAAACAGAAGTTGAATACCGGGTAATTAAACCGGATGGTAAAGTAGTTTGGCTGCTTGATAAAAAATCTATTCTCTATAATGAAGAGGGAGAACCGCTTCAAATCGGTGGAATAGCTGCTGATATTACAGAAAGGAAACTTGCAGAGGAAATGCTCAGGTACAGTGAATTGCGTTTCCGGTCATTAATCGAAAACAGCTCGGATGTGTTTATGGTGTTAGACGCGGATCTGCATATCAACTTTGCCAGTTACTCATTTGAAAGAATAGTCGGATACTCAATTAGCGATGTGCTCGGTAATTCATTTCAGGATTTTGTTTTCGCTGAGGACAAAGGGCAGTTGCTTAAAGTTTTTGATCAGGTTCACATGAATCCGCGAACAATTATTACTGCAACATTCAGGCAGGTAACTTATACGCAAAGTTTACGCTGGTTCGAGGCTAAACTGGTTAACTGGCTTGATGATCCAAGCATCGCGGGAATAGTTGTAAATTATAGCGATGTAACCGAGCGGCTGCTTGTACAAGATGAACTTTTCTCGGCAAAAGAAAAAGCCGAAGAACACAGTAAGTTAAAATCCAGTTTTCTTGCAAACATGAGCCATGAACTTCGTACACCACTAATAGGTATCCTTGGTTTTTCCGATTTCCTGATGCAGGACATAACCGATCCCGAACTGAATGAAATGGCAGAAAGAATTCATAAATGCGGCGTCAGGCTTTCTGATACGCTCAACCTGATTCTTGACCTTTCAAAACTGGAAGCCGATAAAATGGACTTCAGATATGAGCAGGTTGATCTGATTCCTATAGCGACAGAAATCTTTAATTCATTTTCTGGACTTGCCGAGAAGAAAAATCTGAATTACTCATTCTTGTATAATGTCGATGAGCTCCTTATTGGTATCGACAGGAGAGCAATTAGTTCGATACTCTCGAACCTTCTCAACAATGCAATTAAATTTACTTCAGAAGGCAGTGTGAATCTTGCTATTTATTCAGAAGGAAAGGCAGTAACCATCCAAGTCGCTGATTCGGGCATTGGCATAGACCCCGCATTTCATTATATTATTTTTGACGAATTCCGTCAGGTAAGTGAAGGAGTATCCCGCAATTTTGAAGGCACGGGACTTGGATTGAATATTACTAAAAAAATAGTTGAAAAATTCGGCGGGGAAATTTCGCTTTCTTCGAGCCTTGGTGAAGGATCAGTGTTTACAGTGCTTTTCCCTTCACAAGGGATTGAACCTGAATCTGTAAAATTTAAAAAACCCGTTGGAATAGCGCCAATAAGAATGAGGGAATCCGGAATAATTAAACCCGTCTGTCTTTTAATAGATGATGATCCTATGGTCTATTCCGTTCTTAAACGGTATTGCAATAGCAGGCTGGAGTTATTTTCAACGCAGGACGGGGATACCGCTTTGAAATTATTACGTGCACGGAAGTACGATCTTATATTTATGGATATCAATCTTGGGAATGGCATTGACGGAATTGAAGCAACAAAAGCTATACTCGGGCTTCCGGGTTATGGCAATACACCTATTGTTGCACTTACTGCCTATGCAATGGATAGTGACAGGGATGAATTTCTCGCGGCCGGCTGCACGCACTACATTTCAAAACCATTCAATGCAACCTCAATACAAACCGTGCTCGATGAAGTATTGACAGAGGCATAAAACGTTTATAGAAGAATACTAAGAGTTTATTGATAAATATGGATTTATCAAAGTATAAAAGTTAAGTGGCTAAAGCCTGTTTTGTGTTGTTTTTGATTTCTCCCCCGGATGAATCCGGGGGATCAGATGCCCAACCCCAAAATGGGCTTCAGCCCAATTGGCAAAAAGCTGCATGACAATATGCTGTGCCTTCATTTAAATCGTACAATCATTAGAGTTTCCCCAAAATAGATGATTCAGGGCAGAGCTCTAAGTCCTTGAGATTAAAGATTTTTTGGGAAGCCTCTAAAAACTTGTATAAAATGAACTTTGGCTTTTCTTTTCGTTTACAGACCAAACCTATTATCCAGTG
>JACPGF010000421.1:2236-2785 GCA_016182615.1 Ignavibacteriales bacterium | reverse complement strand
TGGAAAGCCCTCACCTCTAAATCTCCTCTCCCAAAGGGCGAGGAGACTTAAAACCCGCGTCATAGGCGGCTCTTCCGGTTCCCTCTCCTTTGGGGAGAGGGTTAGGGTGAGGGCTGTTTTTAGCGTGAAAACGAATATTTTTCCCTTAAGTTGACACGTTTACCTCCCGAGGGAGGCATTGCCTTGCGAAGGAGAGGGATCAAGGGTGAGGTTGTTTTGTTTTAGCGGCGTTATCATTGCCTAAAAACGATTCCCCCGCTTCGCCGCGGCGAACAACCCCTTTTCAAAAAAGGGGGGAATTAGCCGCAAAGTCCCAATTAAATAAAATCCTTAAATTGACACCATTGCACTAAGCGCAAGTTTTTGCTTTACAGAATTAAAATGGAGAAATACCCATACAAAGCATTATAGAGCATTTAAAATCTCTACTCATGCTAATATAAAACGGGGGAAATAAATGTATTTTTTGCCGGGTAAAAAAAGAGCCACGCGCAAAAATGAGATGACTGGTGAGATTATTGCATGTCGTGTATATCACAACCTAAAATT
>JACPGF010000421.1:0-2216 GCA_016182615.1 Ignavibacteriales bacterium | reverse complement strand
GTCGTGTATATTACAACCTAAAATTTTGCATAAAACAGGCGCTCAATCGCACAAAAACCACATTGCTAAACCATTATTTTTGTTATAATTGAAAAAAAAAGAGTACATTTGGAATGGAACTTGCAGTTTACGAAAAGACCCAATTGGAAGAAGAACAGAATCAGTCAACTACAGTAATCTCTTATAAATTTGAATTTCCGGATGGAAGTGCAAATGAATTTACAATGCGGATGGATAAGCAGAGCCTTAATGCTATAAGCAATTCCAATACTCCGCGTTATGAATGGTCCAAACTTTCAAACTTCAAGTGCCCGCATTGCCCATTAAACGAAGCGGAGCACGAATACTGCCCGATTGCAATTAATCTTGCCGATATTATTCATCAATTCCGTGAAATGCCCTCTTACCGTGAGGCAAAAGTTACCGTTGTAACCGAAAACCGGACATATACCAAAGAAACTTCTGTGCAATCCGGTGTAAGCAGTATGCTTGGAATTGTTATGGTCTCTTCAGGGTGCCCGATAATGGGTAAACTGAAGCCCCTGCTGCATTTCCATTTGCCGTTTGCCTCGCTTGAGGAGACTCAGGTCAGGGCGCTCTCACTGTATATACTTTCGCAATACGTAAAATGGAAAAAGGGAGTTTTGCCTGACTGGGATATGCAGGGTTTGGTTATGCTGTACGAAGACATTAGGCAGCTTAACTATAATGTTACCAGAAAAATAGCAAACCTTGAGATTATGGATACAAGCATCAATTCCATAGTCATCCTGAATAATTTTGCCGACTATGTAACGTTTACTATCGATGAGCGGATGATTGATGAACTTGAGTTCTTCCTGAAGGAATTTATTGTCTGATTATTTGCCCTGATCGGGGTGAGGTTTTTGCTGTTTGAAACCTTTTTTAGATTAAAGCTGTTCCATATATTACAGAAAACAATCCACGTTTTCCCCTTCTTATAATAACAATGAGACCCGATGAAAGATAAAACGCAAAAACTGTTCTATATACTTGGTGCATTTTTTATTGCTAACGCCATGCTTGCTGAATTTATTGGAGTTAAAATATTTTCACTCGAATCGGTGTTTGGAATGCAGCCATTAAAGATGTCTCTTTTTGGTTTCCATGACCTTTCGTTTAACCTGACCGCTGGCGTGTTGTTGTGGCCAATCGTGTTTATTATGACCGACATAATTAACGAGTACTTCGGTACAAAAGGAGTCCGCTTCCTTTCATTTACCGCGGCAGGCCTTATCGCTTATTCGTTCTTCATGATTTCGTTGTCGATAAAACTGCCGGGTGCTGATTTCTGGTTAACAAGACAAACAGCTGCCGGGGTTGTTAATATGGATTTGTCGTATAGTGCCATCTATGGGCAGGGGTTATGGATAATTATTGGTTCGCTTGTTGCGTTTCTTGTGGGGCAGCTTATTGACGTGACGGTATTTCATATTTTTAAGAAACGGACGGGTCATGCAATGATTTGGCTGCGGGCAACCGGGTCAACTCTGGTTTCTCAACTGGTTGACAGTTTCGTGGTTTTGTTTATTGCATTTTATATCGGCGCTGGCTGGAGCCTTGGGCTTGTACTGGTAATCGGATTGATGAATTATATATACAAATTTACCATTGCTATTGTTCTAACACCGCTGTTGTATCTTGTTCATAATATTATAGACCGGTACCTTGGCAAGGAGTTGAGTAAACAACTTATGGATGAGGCTTCGGCACAAGGCTGATATGTATTCTATGATATCCGGAGCAGCCACCGTGTTTTCCGGAGAGTTGCTTTCTTTACCAGACAATTCTTACCGCGAAGATAACTACTCAGTGGAGCATTAAAAACACCGAGTTATCATAAGGAAATTATTTTAATCATTTTCAAAGTCCCAGCGGGATGAAATTATGGTAGAAAAATATACATCTAATATTTAAAAAGTCCCAGAGGGACGACATTAAACTAGATACTTGCTATTTATCATTCTCAAAACAATAATTTCGTCCCGTTGGGACTGTGAATTTGTTTTTTTTACTCTGCTACTTTACCTGCCAGCTCGGCAGGCGTAATTTCAGAACAACTGACCACGTAGCTGTAAAAAAAATGTGCCGGAATGCTGGAATTGTTTGTTTTATAATCACTTGGAAATAATTAGTTCTGAATTACCGATTTAGAATCTCGGATTTGATAATGATACCAAAAAAAAATTTTGTCC
>JACPGF010000420.1 GCA_016182615.1 Ignavibacteriales bacterium | reverse complement strand
TTACCGAGAAGAAGTCACCAACATCGTCATCTCCAAGGGTATAGCCTGTCTCCGTGATTGTTGTGGTATCGATCGTTGTATCCCTAACAGTTCCGTTTCCCCAATGGAAAAGTGTGGAAGCCGAGGCTCCAACATCATTTTGGAAGAACCCGAGCGCTGCCCCCGGCCCTCCTTCCCAGTATGATTCGTACGTTTGATTGAGCCCGTTACTTCTGGAATAAGTAGTGGTTCGGGTAATTGTAGTGCCCGCGGAAAATGAGATATTTATTGATTGATCGAAGGGCTCTGCTTTTCTCCGGTCATTTGAATCAAGCACAGCCTGCCAGTTTCTGACGGCACATTCATCATTTCTGCGAACAGCCACAGAATCATCCCCGTGATAATTAGCCGCATGAGAGATGGTGTTGGGGATAAGTGTGTTCCTGATATACTGCTCGGTATAAACGAATTTTGTTCTCACACTGTCGGGTGCGCCAATCAAGCCGGTATCGGTAACAACCGAGCAAGTGGAATCGTTAAACCGCACAATATTGGTTTTTCCGAATACAAAGTTATAGGCCACACCGACAAAAACGTCACCTTGATTTTCCTGAATCATCCCGTTTCCACCCGTGCTTATCATCTCCAAGGCGGTGGACTCCGTATGAAGCCTGTCTATCGTTGCATTCGCGGTCGTATGGTCAAAGTATCCATTGAGCTGAATGATCCAGGTAAGTTCCGATTTTACCGAAAAAAATGGTGTTCCAGCCGTTGTTTCGAACTTCGGGCCCAAAGAGATCAAAAATTCCGTATGATTCCCATAGGTCTCATTAGCCGTTAGTGAAAGTTCGGAGGCGATTGTCGTTGACTGCATCCAATAAGAACTACTCAGATCGCCCGGCGGCTGATGCAATACATGCGTAACGATTTCCGGGGAGTGGGTCACAAAGGTTTGACCGCCCCTGAATTTAACACCGGTTACCAGCGCCCAATATTCTGCCTGTGCCTGGCTGCTATCCGGCGCAATTGCAATAACGGACAAGAGCTTTTCGTAGGGATGCGCCCCGCCGCTTAAAATATTAGGATAGGATGCTGTAATCGTATCGGTTACTTCACCATTTGCATCGGTGGGTCCCAAAATGTATGGCGGACTTACATCCCCAATTTCATTATTAACCGTAATCATTGCAGAATCTACATAACAAAATTGATTGTTGTAATACTCCTCACAGACACGGTATTTTACAATGTAGCGTTGTAGTTGCTCCAGAACCACTTTGTTACAAGTGCCCCGTGTCGGCAGAAACCTGGTATCGATAATAACCTGAAGCGGGGAGTGATAGATAAATTTCTTTATCCGGTCAGGATTGTTTAATACATTGGTGTCCTGCATATCTATTGAATCAGCTTCAAAAATTTTACCGTCAAATCTTTTGACTTCAAGCATATATTTTAACGGGGGGAGGTTCGTAAATATACAGTATGTCAGCGGCGAGGTGATTGTTAATGAATCGGCAATACATCCTGACGGCATGCTTTTAATTATTACCCGGCTTGTACCTCCCAGATCCTTTTCGCACTTACCGCCTGCAACAAGCACCTTCAGGTTATACCTGTTCACTTGTGTAAAATTTTTATTTGCCAGCGGAGCGCGGATGCTGTCTATCTGGTAAAAAGCCGGGTTAAACGTATATCCGCTTCTCTTCGGGGCTATTTTATGGCTTTCACCCGGAGAAAATTCTACCAGATATTTTCCGGCCGGGTTTGTAAATATCTGCGGTGTCCAGCTTGAATCATCTACCAGTATTTCAACTGTGGTGTCATTTAAGCAAGTTGTTCCCTGATGGTAAACAAATCCCGAAACCGGGATTTGCGATATATCGGTGAAATCCACACTATTTACCGCTGTATTGCTGGTTGAAAGAGTCACTACCCGTTCCGTGGGAGTGAAAATTCTTCCAGGCCTGTTGGGAGTAATAGTAAAATTAGTGGATGAGCCGTAATTGATTCCCTCGGCAATATAATAACCATTACTACCGGAAAAGGCCGTGTTCCTTAAGGGGCCACGGTCATCCAAAAAGCAAACGGTTCCTAAGACCGTACCGGTATTCTTTTTGGATGCATAATCGAATACACGGCTGCCCTTGCCTTCATCCATCTTCCAGTAAGCGGCAAGCCCGGTTTGGTTGGTATTTACCGTGCGCTGCATGTTCCTCACAATACCTGCTGAATCCCGCACGATGGTCCAGACACGCACTTCGTCAAGATACATTTCACTGATACCAGAATATCCTTTGCCAAAAGTCAGGCCGCCTGTATTTCCTTTCAACGCAGAAGCAACGGTAAAGGTTTTTACTTTCTGGGAATCGATATAGAGGTAATTATATCTCGTGTTTTTATCAAATATCCACGCGTAATGATGCCAATTAGTATCACGGGTAACAGTAACTTCTTCTTTTGTAGTATTCATCTGTACGTAAAAACTACTACCTGTAAAACCTATCACCAGTTGTGAATCGGCAGAGGTACCGCCGTGAAGGTTTTTCGCGAACACTATCCCGGTGCTGTTAAGGCTTGGCAGTTTCAGCCAAAACTCAATACTAAAGGTCGTATCACTTAAATTCAAACTGCTGCCCGCGTTAACGTAGGTATCTATACCGTTAAATTTTAATGATTTGCCCAAATTTGGCGTTATAAGAATTTCCACATCGTTGACCGGTGTGCCGTATTGTGAAGTAACGCGCCCGGTAATTGTGCCGTTTGGATTAACAAATCCGACGGCTGAGCCAAAAGAGCTTGTTCCATATTTATTCGCGCCGGTTATCGTGTAATTGTAATAAACTCCCGGCAGCACGTTCATGTCTTCGTAAAATGTCTGGTTCGGATCAAGAGTCGCCAAAAGAATATTATCGCGGTAGATTTTGTACGAAGGCCGGTTAGCCGGCGGGCTCAGCTTGTCCTGATACCATTCAAGTTTTACTTTATCGGGGTAATCGCCCTGCGAAGCGGTAAAAATTGGCATGTTTGGCGGCAGCTGATAGAAGCCCCAGATACCGCCGCTGAGTGAATAACCGCCGTTCGTTATTGAATCCACTGCCATGTACTGGCCGACAGTGGGCGTAAGCTGATAAACGCTGCCACCATGAAGGAGTGGGGCGGTGTAACCATTAGTAATAGTATAATTTTTTAAGGATTGCGCTGAGGTTATCCCAATCAAGAGGAACACTATTACCGGCAGAACAAAAGTATATTTGGCGAAAGAACAGTCTTTCGTGGGAATCGGATTTTTGTCACTGTAACAGCCAAACAGCAATACTTTTGCTTGTTTTAGTCTTCTGGACATTTGCATCCTGATCTTGTTTCCGGTTAATTATTTTAATTTTCATCAAATCGTGATATTTTTCGTCGGAATCCTGATGCAGCGGCTATTGGCCAAATTGCATCCTGAAAATTCTCCAGCTACACGACATATCGGAATTTACTCGTACTTTCCATGTTGAACCTTTGGGAACCGGGAAACTAATACTCTGCGTATCATCTGCATTCATACGTTTCCTGCCGGTCGAAACGACCACCGTATCGTTAACAATTCCCTGCATAGTAATTGAACCCTGATTATCCCACCATGAGGAATAACCGTAAACCATGCAATCCGTTGCGGCCGTCTCTGTTTTCACAATGTTATCGTACTGGTTGTTTCCGCTCCATGTTTCCCTTGTTTTCATAACCGAAACCGTACCGTTCACATCGAGACCCGCCTGCGGATTTAATGTGCCAATTCCAACGTTCGTTCCGTTTAATTGAATGCCTTTGCCCCATGTAATTCTAATGTTTTTCGTGGTATCGTCATGACCGAACATTAACTTGAGATAGTCACCTTCGTAGGCTCCCCAACCTCTGTAAAGCAACGGTTTGTCGGTGTTGTCATAAATCCCTTCAGTAAAAGCAGGAAACTTTAGTATTCCTACTTTTACCGTATCATTCACAAAAAGCCTTCCCGTAACACTGGCATCACCAGCAATTGACAATTTTGTGGCAGGTGAAAGTGTTCCGATCCCGACATTCCCCGAATTAGGAAAAATATTGTCGCTTCCTTTCAGACTCATCGCGTAGGGAGCGGCGTTCAAGGCAATCCGGGGAGCCATGTCTAACCCGCCAACAGTAACCTGCACCCAGTATTGCCTGTCGAATGGAACTCCACTGAAACTGTTGGTTGAACCCAATTGTGCGGTAAATACACCGTTTTGTACTTGTACCGTCTGAGTTTCAGTCCATTTTTGCGTACCGCCGGTTGCCGCGTCAAACAGTTTGAATGTTACCGAGTAGCCGTTGTCAGTTACCGGTAATCCGCTGCCATCCCGTAAGACCCCCTGAAAAGAAATGGTTGATGGCGTTTGTGAAAACTGCACCTGAGCAAGAATAAGTAATAATAAAAAAACAGTAAATAAAACTCGCATAAGGGCTCCTGATAAATTTGATGATGATTGTAAAAAGGCGATGTGGTGATAAAATAGTTTATCCTGCAGCCCATGCAGCAGGATTACTGAGGGATTTACTGTGTTATTTGATGAGCAATAAACACGGGTAGTTTTACGATCTGTTCTGCATTCTTTAACACCAAATAACAAAAAAAAGCACGCGTTATGTGTTGAATGAAGCATTCCTGTATAAACTGTTGCTATATCAGCATCAATTAAAAATGCACTACCCCGGAAATAGCGTACCTGTAAGAGTATGGTTTACTCTATAATAAACGGAAGTGCTTTGGATGATGTATCAGATCCTGCTCTCTGGCTTTCATAGCAAGAACAACTATGAAGAAAACGAGGACAAGGAGAATTGCATGCTAATAAGCTTGCGTCAGTAGGCATTTTTCAATCTACCATGAAAGTATCATGTATGAATCCCGTGCCAAATGATTTTTACATGATATAACCCTTTACTTAAATTTACAATTTTTTTCGGCTGTTGTCAAGTACAATCAGGTCACGTTGTGTCACTCAGCAATGAAGGTGGTTCACCGGATTTTCCGGCGGAGTTTTTAGGAAGATTAAAATTAAAAAAGCCGTCCGGTGAAGGACGGCTCTTAAAACGATGTTATTTCAGAAGCAGCAGTTTTTTAACAGCCCGGTACTTTGGGGTTTTTATTTCATAGAAATACACACCGGATACTAAACTGCCTGCATTCCATGTTACCGTGTGGCTGCCAGCCTCTTTCTCGCCGTTTAACAGCACCGCTACCTGCTGCCCAAGCTGATTGAAGATGCTTAACGAAACCAGCGCTCTTTCTGGCAGGGTAAAACTAATTACAGTACTCGGGTTAAACGGGTTCGGATAGTTTTGCGAGAGCATGAAGCTCTCTGTCGGTGTTTTGTTCTCTTTTACGCCGGTAATAGAAGTGTATTCGATGGAAACATTGGATGTATTAAAATACAAATAAGCAGTCTTGTTATTATAGATCATGCTAAGGTTTCCCCAATTTGTTGTCCATGCATTATTCCATATATAACTTTCACCGCGTATTGCATTGCCATAATTATCATAGGTGTATAACCTATTGTAACTATTTACCCATGCGTTGTTTTCCCATTTTTCAACGAGGTCAATAATCATATTTCCGTTAATATCATAACTGTATAAATATCTGTGTTGATTCCTCCATGCATTATTTATCCACCATTCATAGAGGTAGGTTAATTCGTGCCCGTGATCATCATAGGTGCAAGTTTCTCTGGAAGAATTTACCCATACAATATTTACCCACCTTTCATAGAGATAAGTTAATTCGTGCCCGTGATCATCATAGGTATATGTACCTCTGAAAGAATTTACCCATGCATTATTTGTCCAATATTCCCCGAGTGAGATCAACTTATTCCCGTTATTATCATAGGTGTTTGTATATTTACTATCATTTACCCATGCATTATTTATCCAATATTCCAGAAGTTCAGTTAGCGCATTCCCGTAATTATCATAGGTGTGTATATATCTGCTCTCATTTACCCATGCATTATCTGTCCAGTTCTCTCGGAGCTTGGTTAACACATTCCCGTTATTACCATAGGTGTTTGTATATCTGAAAGAATTTACCCATGCATTATTTGTCCATCGTTCCTTGAGTAAGGTTAACATATTCCCGTAATTATCAATGGTGTTTGTATACCTGGAAAAATTTACCCATGCATTATTTATCAATTGTTCCCAGAGTTCGGCTAACATATTCCCATAACTATCATAGGTGAATGTATATCTAATCGCATTTGCCCATGTATTATTTATCCGTTGTTCCCTGAGGGTGGTTAACTTATTACCGTTATTATCATAGGTGTGTGTCTCTCTGTAAAAAATTTCCCATACATTATTTTTCCATTTTTCCTCGAGAAAGGTTAACAGATTTCCGTTATTATCATAAGTGTATGTAACTCTTAAAGAATCTGCAATGATTAGCAGTGGCAAATAATTGACTGAGTTTGAAGCATCCGGCTTTTTAAGTTTATCCGGTCTTTTACCAAATAGCGGTTTCCCGTCCAAACGGCGGGGTTGGAAGGTCGAGTCGGTTTTACCAGCTATAGGTCTTAGACCCGGCAAAACATGATGTTGCTTGGGGATAGTAATTTGCGCATTTATTGCCAACGCGGAAAACATAATAAAGAGTACTAAATAAAATTTCATTAAGCCGCCTGTAAAAAAAAATATTTACTATAAACATTACTTTAACACACTTCAAAAATAGCATTTATTTATTTTGGAACAAAAAATTGGGGCAGATGTCGGGTGAACGGCATTTTTGATTCGAATGCAAATTATTTTCAATAAAGTGTTTTTTGCCCTGCAAGGGTTAAATCTCAATAACCGCGGGTTCCTTACCCGTGGAAGAGGCGCCGATGAAAACCCTATTGGGTTCGCCCCCGTTGGGGACGTTTGTTGTTGTAGGATGCATTCTCCTTGGGTTGGCACCCACGGTTATTGAGATTTAGCCCCATTCGGGGCATAGAAACTGATAACTTTATTTTTCTAACTTGAAGTTTTATCTCTCTGCCGGGAGTTCAGGTTTACCGCTGCCATTTACCAAAAAAGCCGCCCGGTGAAGGACGGCTTTTAAAATGATGTTATTTCAGAAGCAGCAGTTTTTTAACTGCCCGGTATTTGCCGGTTTTTATTTCATAGAAATACACACCGGAAACCATACTGCCTGCATTCCATGTTACAGTGTGGTTGCCAGCTTCTTTCTCGTCGCTTAAAAGTACCGCCACCTGCTGCCCAAGCTGATTGAAGATGCTTAACGAAACCAGCGCTCTATCCGGCAGGGTAAAACTAATTGCCGTGCTTGGGTTAAACGGGTTGGGGTAGTTTTGCGAGAGTATAAAGTTCTCAGTCGGTTTGTTATTGTCTTTCACGCCGGTAAGTGTGGTGTATTCTACCGTAACATATGAAGCATATAGAAGCAATGAAGAGGTATTTTTATTATGGGTCATTGGAAGGTACCCCTTTTCTGGAACCCATGTATTTTTCCATACATAACTTTCACCGTGTATTGCATTGCCATGAGTATCATAGGTATATAATTTTTTGTAACCATTTACCCACGCATTATCTGTCCATTGTTCACTAAGGTGAGTTAATACATTCCCGTTACTATCATAGGTATGTGTTTCTCTGAAAGAATTTGCCCAAGCATTATTCTCCCACCGCTCAAAGAGGTCTGTTAACCTATTCCCGTTGCTATCATATGTGTAGGTATCTCTGAAAGAATTTGCCCAAGCATTATTCACCCATCGTTCAAAGAGGTGTGTTAACCTATTCCCGCTGCTATTATATGCGTAAGTATCCCTGACATAATTTATCCATTCATTATTTGCCCATTGTTCTATTATACTAACTAACAGATTCCCATTAATGTCATAGTTTGATGCTTCTCTGGCATAATTTACCCATGCATTGTTCTTCCATTGTTCGATGAAGTAACTTAGCATATTCCCGGTAATATCAAATGTGTATGTTGCTCTGGAAGCATTTACCCATGCATTATTTTTCCACTGCTCAGTGAAGTAAGTTAACATATTTCCGTTACCATCGTATGTATATGTTGCTTTAAACGAATTTGCCCATGCATTATTTTTCCATTGTTCAGTGAAGTAAGTTAACATATTCCCGTTATTATCATATGAATATATTTCTTTAGAATAATTTACCCATGCATTATTTGTCCATCGTTCACCGAGTTCAGTTAACCGATTTCCGTCATTATCATAGGTTGACGTCTCTCTGGCAAAATTCACCCAAGCACTATTTTCCCATACTTCATAGAGCATAATCAACAAATTACCTTTACTGTCATAACTGTCGGTTATTCTGGTAGCATTTACCCATGCATTATTCTTCCTCTGTTCTTCAAGTGTAGTTAACATATTACCGTGGTTGTCATAAGTATATGTTACCCGGGATGAATCATCTGCAACAGTTTGCAGTGGCAAATAAATAACAGAACTTGAACCCTTTGGCTTTTTAAGTTTTTCCGGCATATTGCCAAATAGCTGTTTCCCATCCAAGCGGTGGGTCTTGAAGATAGAATCGTTTTCACCTGCAAACTGCCTCATCCCCGGTAAAACATGATGTTGCTTGGGGATAATAGTTTGGGCGTTTATTGTTAACGCGGAAAACAAAATAAAGGCCACTAAATAAAATTTCATTAAGCCACCTGTAAAAAAAGAATATGTACTGTACTTTAACACACTTCAAAAATAGCATTTATTTATTTTGGAACAAAAAATTGGGGCAGCTGTCGGGTGAACGGCATTTTTGATTCGAATGCAAATAAGCCTGAATAAAGTGTGTATTTTCTCCTAGCGGGGTGCATCCCTATGGGACGCCAATAGCCTTGTTTGCACATGTGCTACAAACAGTCCACCCGTTCCGGGCGGGAAAACAGCGCAATGGTTAACCAAAATTGAAGTTAAACTAATCGTGTAAAAATTGGGTAACTTAAAACAGGAGTTCCAGCTAAAAGCCCTCGAAAATCCTCATAACCATATAATTATAAAAGAGTTTGGGCAAATTAGGAGGGCTTTTAAACAGCCACTATGTATATAGATCAACCACCAAAGGTAAATATACCCGTATTCTCCTGAGAAAAAATTTCCGGGAAAATGGCAAGGTTAAACACCGCACCGTTGGAAATCTTTCCAGTTGCACTGATGTAGAACTTAAAGCCATTGAATTGGCATTAAAGCATAAACAGGATTTAACTGTCCTTGGAGCAATTGCCGGATCAACTGTTTCTTTACAACAAGGAACTTCCTTTGGAGAGACATGGACAGTTTATCAAATTGCAAAGCAATTAGGCATCGGCAAAGTTCTCGGTAATACCCGTGATGGAAATCTTGTCATGTGGCAGGTTATCGCACGGGTGCTTGCTCAAGGGTCAAGACTCCCAACTCTATGATTAGCTTCCCGCCATGCAGGCTGCGATGTACTGGATACAGAAAATTGGGCATTGCGTAAAATTTGAAGCAGCGGCAAGGGAAATAAAGCTGGTAGTTGACCGCGATAAATTTGACGAGGAAGAAAAATTAGACGGTTGTTACGTGTTAAAGACCGAATTGGCAAAAGAATTAGCAAGTAACGAAATAATTGAACAACGGTAAAAAGATTTATCGCAAGTAGAGTGGGCATTCCGAACCAGCAAAACCGCGCATCTGGAAACGCGCCCTATTCATGTGAGATTAGAGAGTAGAACCAGAGGGCATGTATTTGTTGTTATGCTTGCCTATAAAATAGTGCAGGAGTTAGCTAAAAGATGGACAAAATTAGATATAACCGTAGAAGAAGGACTCAAATAGTTAGAGACGGTATGTGCAATGTATGTAAAGGTGGCAGACAGAATTTTTTTCAATAAAATACCTGAACCAACAGATTCAATCAAGTCTCTCTTAGAAGCAGCAGAAGTAATTCTCCCGTTCTGCTTCTCCTCCAAGGGTGTAACTGTAGCCACGAGGAAAAACTGCCTGAACACCGTATAACCTCTTAATTTACTAATAGTTATGCCCGGTTTCCACCTGCCTTTTTGGGCTGAACTTCCGTTTTAGGGGTAATTGTTACATTTAAAGTACCCGCGAAAACCGGTTCTTTTTTGGGCAGAAAACATCATGAAGAGGCGGTTTATAAAACCGCCCTACATGTACCATGACAAGTTTACAAAAAGTGCTGTTAATCCGGGTCGGCTTAGCGAAGCTCCGCTTCGGCAACACTCAACACTCAACACTCATAGTTCATTATTACTTCAGGTGCAGCATTCTCATGTAAGCCATCTTTCCCATGGCGGCCATACGGCAATAGTATATGCCGCTTGCCAACCCGGATGCGTTAAAATAAACAACGTGTAAGCCCGCGGTTTGGGTTTGGCTTAACAATTCCCGCACCGGAGTGCCAAGGCTGTTATACACGGTTATGTTAACAAACTCCTGAGTTGGCAATTCATAGGGTATGGCGGTTGAAGGATTAAAGGGATTGGGATAATTTTGCAGCAATCTGCATCGCGACGGCATGACAATTGTTTTATCATCAGCCGCGTTTAAGCCGGTACTAATGATTAAGACATTGTTGAGTGCCGAATTTGTTACCGTGTAACTGCTGCTGCTCCGCATGTTAATGCTAAACACTAATCCGCCAACCGCATCCTGCAGCAGAAAACTTCCCACAGGCGGCAAAGTTGAGGGATCCCAACTATAGAGCATTTGGTAACCAGATTGGCCCTGCTGCACACGGGTGCTCCATTTTGATTGGGTTAGCGTGGCACCGCGTATATCGGTCAGTGAAGTATAACCCGCGTAGGGAGCCTCGTACAAGAAACGTGCATCAAAAACACCACTGGGAGGGTACGGCGGCAGTTCTTGTTCGCCCAGCCAGCCATCAAGTCCTCCGGTTGCCCCTGCTGCCTTACCGAAAGTTAGGTTGAGAGAAGTGCCGTCTTTATCTTGTACCCTTAAAACCGACTGCCACGAGTCCAGCGGGTGTAAAGCCTGGGCAAACACAGCCCCGGCGTTGAGAATGCAAAAGAAATAGATTAGTTTAAAGGACATATATAGCAAAATTCATGAACGTTACGTAATTAACATCTGTTAATATAAGAAGAGAAAAGTAATTAAGTAATAGATAAACACCGCGGTTATAAACTTTTTATCATGCACGGTGGTTGTACTTTTATCAAATACCAGAAAGCAAACTTTATGGCTCAAAAGACCATTGTTATTACCGGTGCAACAGCAGGCATCGGGCTTGCCGCGACAATACGGCTTGCTGAGATGGGAAATAACCTAATCCTTATCAGCCGGGACGAAAATAAACTACAGCAGGTAAAACTAAATATTACAAACAAATACAATACTGTTTCATGTGATGTGTATCCGGCAGACCTGTCCTCGATGAACGGAATACGCGGTGTTGCAGCCCGGATAATAAAAAATCATGCAAATATCGACGTTCTGTTAAATAATGCCGGTGGAGTTTTTCCTGAGTACACGGAAACTGTTGACGGGTTCGAGTACACGTTCGCGTTTAATCATTTATCGTACTTTCTATTAACCGGGCTTTTACTGCCGGTTCTGGGTAAATCGGAAGAACCGCGCATTATTAACACTTCCTCTAAGGCACATAACGGCTCGAAACTCGATTTTTCGGATATTATGCATAAGCAGCATTTCAAACCGATGGAAGTTTATAGCGAAAGCAAACTTGCCAACCTGTACTTTACCTACAAACTTGCCAGCTTATTAAATGAAACCAATGTAACTGTTAATGCACTGCATCCGGGAGTAGTGCAGACAAACTTCGGGCAGGACATGCCGGGTTTATGGAAATTGATTTTACCAATCATCAGAAAATTCTTTATATCAGCACAGGAGGGGGCGGAAACTTCCGTGTTTCTGGCAACTTCACCTGAAGTTACGGGTGTTAACGGTGCATATTTTATCAAGAAAAAGCCGGTAGTATCCTCGCTTGTTTCGTTAGAGGAAGCAAGTATGAATAAACTGTGGGACTTGAGCGAAAAACTAACCGGTTTTTCATACACAGAAGTGATTTCTGCACTACCCAAAGCTGTTATACCGGTCGGTGAGGAATGACAGATGAAAAAGACCGCTCTTATTACCGGAGCTAACAAAGGCATTGGATTTGAAATTGGCAGGCAGCTTGGCAGAAAAGGATGGCGTGTACTGCTTGGTATTAGAAATACTTTAAACGGAAGGGATGCCGAAGAAAAACTGCAATCGTTAGGAATTGATGCCGTCTTTGTAAAGGTTGATGTTGCTGACCCTGACAGCATTATCAACGCTGCCGAAATACTAGCTGCAGACGGTACGCGAATAGATGTATTGATTAACAATGCCGCGATACTCGAAGACCGCGGGACAACCATTAATACCCCGCGTGGCTTACTTGAAAAAACGCTGATGACAAATACCTCCGGACCGTTTAATGTTATTTTAGCCTTTTTGCCTTTGCTCGGTAATGGCTCGCGTATTATTAACATTTCAAGCGGGCTTGGGGTAACGGCTGATATGAAGGATTACGCGGCTGCGTATTCAATCTCCAAAGCTGCCCTTAACGCTGTAACAAAGCAGTTTGCAGCCGCATTGGCAGGGCGGGAAATAAGTGTTAACGCGGTATGCCCGGGATGGGTAAAAACCAGCATGGGCGGCGCGGGTGCAACCCGGTCTGTTGAAAAAGGCGCTGAAACCCCGGTATGGCTTGCAACAGAAGCAGACAGCAGCCTGACAGGTAAATTTTTCAGGGATAAAAAGGAGATTCCTTTTTAGCTAAGGCAAGATTTTAAATATTGAATGTTGTTTTGCTTGTTGCACGATTTGGTATTTTACTCGTTTTAAGGATTAGAGAATAATTCCTAATTTATAATTCATAATTTCTCTGTCATAGTTTATATTACTGTTTATAGAAAATATTTTTTTTCGGAAGGTTATGTCGGATTCACGCGTTTACAAAATATTCATCAGCCATGCATGGAACTATAGCAGCGAGTATCTGAAGGTAAAAGAGTTTTTGCAGGAGGCTAAGAGTTTTAATTTCCAGATAGTAAGTGCGCCAAATACCGGCTCTATTGACCCTGATGATAAAGCGGGTTTACGGGAAAGTATAAAAAAGCAGATACGGTACTCCGAAGTTGTTGTCATTCTGGCAGGAATGTATTCGTATAATACCGAATGGCTTGATTTTGAAATGGATTTTGCCCGGATTTGGAACGTTCCGATAATTATTGTTAAACCATGGGACAACAGAAGTATCCCACCCGCTCTTGCCGCGCGGGGCGGTGAACTTGTCGGTTGGAGTACTGCACTCCTCGTATCTGCTATCAAAAATGCCGTGTAATTAGGTCTGTTGTTATCTTCTTATATTGCCCGGCTCAAATATACTGCTGATAAATGCCCTTATCTTTATGAATCCGCTACAATAAAGGAAGTCCTGCGCTAAAAACTGCCATTCCCTCCGTTGTCTTGTGAGATTTTTTTACTTGCCCGCGATTTCAAATAACCGGAATATCTGCCATCGAAGGGGGCCTCATTGGACCGTACGGATTACTTTTCCTTACTATAATCCAGAAATATCCAGAACAACCATAACGAAATGCAAAGCCCCAGCCCTATAAACGCATTAAACAATGCAAGCACGAATGAGGCTGCATAGACGCACAAACCAAAGATATAGGCATTTTTGATTTTAATTATCAACCCGTTCGTAACCGATTCCTTTATAAGCCGCCGTTTATAGGCAGAAGTGAACCAGAGCAAATTGTAGGCAATACTGATGAGTATCATTGTTCCACAGTAAAAGGCTGAAGCGGTATTTGCCGAGGCGGAGTTTATATATTTTGCAAGTACCGCTGTCGGGAAAGGGATAAAAGTAACCAGCAGCAGCAAAAAACCGTTCGCGTATAAAAACCGGGTATCTGTCGTTTTGATATATTTGAAAAAACCATGATGATTTATCCACATGATGAGCACTGCAAAAAAGCTTAGTATAAAGGCAAAATATGAAGGCCACAAGTCAGCCAACCCCGCGAGTAGTCTTTCGTTGGAATTCAAGTCCGCAAGTTCGGGTACACGAATTTCCAGTATAAGCAGGGTTATCGCGATTGCAAACACGCCATCGCTGAATGCTTCTATGCGTGAGGTTTCATTCTCTTTCATGACATCCTTTTTTTGTTCTATCATACTAAATATAAATGGATTTAAAGGGAAATCATAAACTCTGCCGATGCAAGATGCTCAAAAATTCATATTTTCTGAAAACAAAATCAGGAATTTTATGCCCCGAACAACAATCCGTACCGCCGTCAAAGAAGATGTACCGCTTATTTTAAGTTTTATTAAAGAGATCGCAGAATTTGAAAACCTTAGCCATCAGGTTACCGCTGATATTGCCACTCTGGAACAGGAATTGTTCAGTGGACAGCCTTCGGCAGAAGTGCTGCTTCTGTTTGTTGATGAAAAGCCAGCCGCGTATGCTGTCTATTTCCATAATTTTTCAACATTCCTCGGCAAAAAAGGATTATATCTTGAAGATATCTATGTAAAGCCCGAGTACCGGCAGCATGGCTTCGGCAGGAAGTTATTCAAACACATTGTACAGATTGCAGTTGAGCGTAACTGCGGGCGGATGGAATGGGCGGTACTGGATTGGAATACACCGGCAATTAATTTTTACAAGCGCGCCGGTGCCCTTGTTTTAGATGAATGGAAAACCTGCCGCCTTACCGGTGATGCGCTCCTGAAAGCGGCAGAATAAACATTTATCCGTAATCAGGCATGCTTGCCTTCTTTACGGTGCTTCAGGTAACCAATAATTCCGGGAAGTATGGAGATGAAAATTATCGTAAAGACAACGATAACAAAATTGCTTTTTACTATTGGTATATTCCCAAAGAAATAGCCCATATACGTAAAAGATGCAATCCATAAAATTCCTCCGGCTATGTCATAGGAGACGAAGCGGCGGTAATCCATTTTACCGATACCGGCAACAAATGGAGTAAAAGTGCGGATAATTGGCATAAACCGCGCGATGATAATCGTTTTTCCACCATGTTTTTCGAAAAAAGCATGGGTTTTATCGAGATATTGTTTTTTTATAAACCGCGGATACTTCTCGCATAACTTTGGACCGATATAGCGCCCAATCCAATAATTAGTATTATCCCCGATTATTGCCGCTGCAATAAGCAGCCCCGCGAGTGTATGCACATCAAGCGAACCAAGCGCGGCTATTGCGCCTGCTGCAAACAAAAGGGAGTCACCCGGCAAAAACGGTGTAAACACCAGACCCGTTTCGGCAAAAATAATCGCGAACAATATCGCGTATGTTAAAACCCCGTATTGAGCTGTTATATCTACAAGGTGCTTATCGATATGGATAATAAAATCAAACAAAGAAAATAGGATGTTCATTATATTCCGGATTAATGTAAAGTACAAATTTACCCCATATCAATTGTAAATGCAATTGCGTTGTTAATAAAATCATAAACAGGTAAGGATTCATTGGTACAAGTCTAAAATCGGTGGCAAATATAGCAGATGGAAATTCATGGATATGCCCTAACCTTAGACTTTTCACAAAGTGATGGATACCCATAGTCTGAGGTACACTACACCAAATTTCAATGGCTTTAGCCATGACTTATTTTTTGAGTAGTCCCAAATAATAATACTGTTATGCGCAGGGCAGCACTGCATGAAGCGGCGTCGATAGATTATACACTTTTTAATGGCATCAAACGGGCATTTCCTTTCCCGCGTGGCATGTCGTTTTCATAGGCAATTAAAAAGCGGTTATTGAAATGACTATTTTGCTCCACTGCGCTAATTAGGAATGAGTTATAGTGACTAAAGCCCGATTCTTGTTAGGGAGATTCACCTCAGACTATGGGTATCTATCACTTTGTGAAAAGTCTGAGGTTATGGCATAAAGTTCAGTGCAATACGCCATTAACTATAACAGGCAAAATCGACAAATACAATTTGCCACCGATTTTCGATTTGAACCTCGTTCCCCCCATATTGCACTGAACTATAATTATATCCGAAAGGTTTATATATTTACAGATTAAGTATTTATTTAGTTATGATTTTGAGTTAAAACAATATGGCAGAAATTCACTTTAGCGATTTGCCGGGATTCCCGAACCTGTTTCTTGATTATGTATATGAATATGAAAACTGTGCCGGGTTCTTTGCACGGGATTTTAAGAAAAAATCGGACTACCGGCAGCTTTTCTATCAGGTTTCGGCACGGCAAAGGCCCTTCTCGGATATTCTTGTAAAAGCACTCGCTAAAAATTACGCGGGTACGCCCGTTTGCGAAAAAACAAAAAAAAATATTCTCGCGCTCCGTTCACAGAACACTATAGCCATTGTTACCGGGCAGCAGTTAGGCCTGCTTGGCGGACCGCTTTATACAATTTATAAAACCATCACGGCAATAAAACTTGCCGAGTCGCTCAACGAATCGTACCCGGAGTTTGCATTCATACCGGTTTTTTGGCTCGAGGCCGATGATCACGATTATGATGAAGTCCGGCATGTGTATTTGCCTGACAGCAATAACAAGGCAAAGCAGATAACGTACGATCCGGAAAATGCGTTCGATGGCGAGTATGGCAGCGTTGGTGAACTGCAATTTACTGATGCCATAAAAGTGTTTATGGAGGACTATAAACAGACACTGCGTACAACAGAGTTTACCGATGAAATCTTTCACTTGTTGCAATCGTGCTATAAACCGGGTGCAACATTCAAATCGGCATTTAAGGAGTTGCTTTTTAACCTGTTTGATGCAAAGGGATTGGTGCTTTTTGACCCGCAAATGCCGGAAGTGAAACAAATTCTTGCCCCGGTATTTTTACAGGAAATTACCGGTTACCGGCTGCATGCCGAAGCACTGATAAAGCGCAGCGCCGAACTGGAAGCAAAGTATCACGCGCAGGTGAAAATCCGCTCGGTAAACCTGTTTTACCATGCCGATAAAGGCCGCCATGCTATTGAACCCGATGAAGATGGCGGGTTTAAGTTAAAACGGAAAAGGCAAAAATTTTCCGAAGAGCAATTAATTGCATTAATAAAAAGCAACCCCGAGCAATTCAGCCCTAATGTT
>JACPGF010000419.1 GCA_016182615.1 Ignavibacteriales bacterium | reverse complement strand
ATTGAGCTATTTAATGCTGAACAAACTGATGTACAAATCGGCGGGTGCAAAGTACGGTTAGCAAATGGCTCTATGCTTCCGCTTTCGGATACACTTTTTTTAGTACCCCCGCAGACGTATTTTGTATTGCTGCAGGATACAATAGGCTACACGTTATTCCCGCATCTCGCAATGTACCGCTATAAATCCATAGCAGCCGGAAGCGGTTTTTCACTGACCAATAGCGGCGGCACTGTTGTTGTATTAAATGCGTTTGACATGATATCTGATTCCCTACTATATCACCCGGGTATGCATACTGTTGACAAAAAAGAAGCAATGAACCACTCCTTAGAACGCATCAGTTTCAGCAGTCCGGCAAATGAAGTTGGAAACTGGGGCAGTTCACCTGCCGCTCAAGGGGCAACACCCGGATTGCAGAATGCAATTACCGGAAAACTCGGCAACATTCCACCCGGTGTCAGCATCTCCCCAAATCCCTTCTCACCGGACAATGACGGGTTTGAAGATGAGATTGAAATCCGGTATGGCACCATGTATAATCAGGTATCAATCAACATCAGGATATTTGATGACAAGGGAAGGCCGAGAAAAACACTGCTTAGAAACCATTATGCAAATGGTTCAGGAGTAATACGGTATGACGGCAGGGATGATGGTGGAAATGCACTGCCGCTTGGCATGTACATTGTTTTGATGGACATTACCGACACCGCCTCAGGGCAAAAAAAAGCATATAAACAAGTATTAGTATCAGCACGGGAACTATAAGGAATACACGATGAAAACCAAAAGTAAACAATTGATTATTGCCTCGATAGCGCTTTTTATCCTCGGCGTTTTTGCTCTTGCCTTTGTTCAACAGAATGACGATGTGGATACCGCTTACATGAACGCGAAGAAGGGTACATTATGGGCTTTGAATAACCTGAAAGTGAAAAAGGCAAAAGCAGAGAACAAGCTCATCGAAAAAGACCAATTGCTTGCAGTTGTAAAGGTTGAGAAGGAAATTAACGGCATTAAACTTTTTGCCCGTGGATTTGAGGGCAGTACCGAGGTAACCATAACCATGTACAAAACTTTCGAATCGCTATTAAAGGAAGGCTACATCGACAAATCCTATCTGCCTAAAAATGAGGATGATTAGGGTTCATTTGAGATTTCGATGGAGTTTTATTCTAAGGCTTTATTATATATACAAATTTGTTATGATAAAGCTACTCATTTGGGCTGAAGCCCTTCATGTATTGTTGCATTTAACCCCGCGGGCAATGTAATAAATCGCATTTTCAACAGCCACTAATAATGGTGTTTTTACAATTGCCCCCTGATTGAGAGGCTGTGCTAATACTCAAATTTTTTGAAAAAATATTTAGCTTTGAACTGAATTCAAAGAATAAAAATGATTGACAAGGGGTTTTAACATAGCCTCTTCAACCGGGGGTAAGAAGTACCTGACAAAATGGGCTTCAGCCTAAATTAATTGCACATATTAGAAAAAATTTGTGCATCATGTCCAAAATCATTGTGAATGATATATTTGCAAATATCAGGTGAACCGCAATATATCCGGAAATAAAAAGATACTTTCAAAAAAGGTATTATATTGTTTTTAAGTAATACAATCCCCATTCATCAACAAACCATACCCGGTTTTCACTGTCGATGTGAATCTGTTTAGAGACAAAAGGATAACTTCGTTTAAACTGCATATTCTTATCATACCGGTTTATTGATTGGTCCGTTGCGACCCAAACATCACCGTTAGTATCAAATCCCATATCGTAAATATTTTTCCCCGTTGCATTAACAGTATAGCTGGTCCACGCACCATTTGAAAACTTACTTATCTTTGATGTCTTATCGTATATATAGTTAATACACCACACATTATCATCAGCGTCCAGCCATAATCCGTAGTAACTACCGCCGGCAACACCAACAGAATGCCAACCTGTTTGATCCTGATATTTTACATCCGAGTAATTTGCAATCCACTTTCTGTTCAGTTTATCAATTTTGAATCCACAAATTGAATTGCCTCCAAGATAGTTAAATTTCCACTTGTCATTTTTAAAAGAAAACATCGTTGATGAGTAATTAAAAACCCCGCACAATGTATCATTAGCATCAACCTGCAAACCAGAAACGGAAGATGGATATGAATTTTGGCTGGGGATATATGAATATATGTTAGAACTGGCTCCGTTGTAAGAGGCCATTCTTGGGGTTTCACTTGAGTATCTAATCGAAACTTGCATCCAAAGAGTATTTGTTTTATCGCAACCCATAGAATGTACAACTGAATATGTCTGATTAAAACCGAGAGGATACCGGTTTAATAAATTACCCGCGTATTTCCAGAGACCGTTAAACGTAGCAATCCAAACAGTTCCTGAATTATCATGAAGAATTGTGTTTATGCTTAGTTCATTGGTCGACTTAAATTTATATATATGATATACTGTCGGTTTAATTGTTATTTGAACGCTTTGGCTGCTCTTTTGCCCAGTAGCATCGGTCGCCAGCACGGTTAGTGTTGTCACCCCACTCAGCAAGGCGATGTTCACCTTAAATGTGTAAATATCATTTTGATCATAAAACCTCTCATAGGAATATCTATCCGTAGCGTCTTGAATCTGCAGATTTACAGATTGAATTCCCGAAACATCAAGAATTTCTGCTTTTAGTATTAAAGTATCTGTAGCAGCATCGTTAATTGCCGGAGAAAGAATTTTTATTTTTGGCGGTTCTTCATCTTTTCCACTGAGGTATCCTGTTGTAACTCCCTGATCGGAGCAGGAGAAAATGCAAAAAGAAAATAGCGCAACAATAAGATTGTGGAGAAAAGCTAATTTTTTCATGCAGTTATTTACTTCCATAATATAAAGGATAAGATAATTCCACTTTCAAACTGACATAATCATCCGGCAAACTGATATCGCCGGCTGGTTTAAGTTTACCAAAATACTTACCAGAACTGCTGAACTTAATATCCCCCCGCTTTACTGATGCTAAATTATATCCTAATGTCAAACCAAAACTAACTGAATTTGGGCTTACACCTACAAAGGTAAAACCAGTTAAGAATCGTAACGCTGAGGACTCAGAATACAGAACTTCAAAACTTTTGGACTCATCAATGCTCCCCCTCCCTACTATAAATCTCTCTATAAAACCTGCCTCAGCCCGTAAAAAAACAAATGGAGTTATCTGAAACCAAAAACCGCCCATAAGTCCCAGGTTATTGACAATTAGTTCGTCACCCAGAATATTTGGTTTTTCCTCAGATGAAGCATGTGTTGCGTGCTCATACAACAGGCTCCACATCCATGAGGCTTTTTCTTTGCGAATATCTGTAAATGCAAATTGAATCTCGCCGCCAACCGAAAAACCATCGCTAAAAAAAACTCCAATACTTGGAACTGGATTATTCAATTTGCGCTCATTTTTGTCAACATTAGCCAGATGGGAATCTAGACCCAAATTTCCATTAAAAAAAAGCGTCTGGGAATGGAGTAAAAAGGGACCTGAAAATATACTCAGTAACAACAACCTGAAAACTTTCATGAAATCCTCTTAAGAATTTATTTTTACATACTCAAAATACTAAAATCACATTTGTTTACAAACTGGCTATCTCTAAAAACAATTCTCAGGAATGCTTACTAATTAGTGGGTTATTTAGCTAATAACAACCCGATCGCAGTTTGTTCTGACAAGTAATATAAACAGCGAATTTGATCTCATCCTTCTGTTTTGAATTGTAGCTTCTTATTTGTATTATATAATACTTAAAAATAGCACTGATGGCCTTTCAAAATGTATTCAAAACGAATCTTAATTTTTAGTTTTTTTGTATTTTCAGCACTGCTCATTGCGCAAGACAATTATGAGCAAAACAGTTATTTCCGCTCCCCGGTTAAAACAACCGCGGGAATTATTTGCACCGATAATTTTCATTCCGCGATATATCGTATTGAAAATGGTGCTGCTACCCCGCTTGTTTCATCACCCGGTTGCGGCAGCTATTATACTATTAACCCCGGTGCCACTCTTATTGGGTATAAACACATTACCCCTGATGGGCTTCAGATTCCAACAGTGTTGGATGTATCAACTAATAAATCAAAGGCATTATATACTCCGGTACAAAGAAGCGGCCAGATAAGCTTTTCTGACGATGGCAGTATTGCCTTTACTATTGATGAGTCTCTTCTTATTTTAACTCCCGATGGTAAACAACGGGTGTATAAAATTGGCAATTACGCGAATATCGCACCAATTTCACCGGATGCATCAATGGTTGTTTTCAATAGTGCCGATGATAAACTTTTTATTATGGATTTGCAGGCTGGTGTACCTGTGCAAATTTCTATAAACGGGGAGAGTTGTTTCCTCCCTTCCTGGTCCCCCGATGGCAATTGGATTTGTTACTCTACACTTGATGCCCGACTTTTCCTCTATAACGTAAAACAAAAGCGTACCATAGCTATTGGTACAGGCGGGCAGGCGCGTTGGGCTGGTAATAACGGGGTTATTTTTTCGGTAAAAGAAATACAAAATATGCAGTTTACCGGATCCGAACTTTACTTCGCTAACCTTGAAGGAAAGCGTACTCAGGTAAGCAATACCACTGAAGTTGATGAGATAGACCCTTATATAGATATTCAGAATAATACTGCCTATTTCACATCTCCCGTTAGCGGCGCTATATACTCAGCCACGATTAACACAGAAAAAGCCACGGTTTCAGGATACCAGTTGATTACTGAACGGAAACAACCGCTAACACCTGTTGAGCAACCACGTCCCATGACAAATAAAAGCATGGATATACCCTATGTAAATCAGGTGTATGATACTCCCGACTGGTTTAATGGGCACTCGGCTTGTGGCCCCACAACCGCTATTATGGCAGTGGCTTTTTACAACTTACTGCCAAAATGGGATGGGACATGCTCAACACCCTATTCTCATGTAAATTCATGGGGCCGGTATGTTTCCGACAAATACACATACAAACAGAGATTTTATTATTCATCAGCTAACGACCCAAATGGCAAACCGGGTTACGGCGGTTTTGGTTACATGTGGTCTTCGGGCTCACCACACTCTAGGATGTCAAGCTATTTTACGAATCATGGGATGACATCACAAACAACTGACAACCCGAGCCATCAGCTTATGGTAAACGAGATTAACAGCGGTTATCCCTACGCATTTTGTGTCGGCCTCACTTCATCGGGGCATATTGTTCTGGTGCATGGCACGGGAGCGGAGCAGCACAGCCTTGTTGTTAATGACCCGTATGGTGATAAAAACAAGCCGGGTTATCCAAATTATTATGGCAAAAATGCGACTTACGACTGGCCTGGTTACAACAACGGTTTCCAGAATTTTCAAACCGCGTACTGGGTTTCTTCTTGCAGGTATAACAGGCCAGCAGCGAGTGATACATTAGTTGATAATTTGCGATTCGGTCAGGGATTTACGATGAATACAAAAAACCCGGCAACGATGGATACCTGGCGCGATTACAATACCGGCTTTATGAATCACTGCTGGTTTGCATACAGCAAAGCATCCGGACTGGATACCTGCTACGCTGAATGGCGACTGCCAATTTTCGCTAATGGCAGCTATGAAGTATCTGCCTACATTCCCGGAGCCACATCAACTGATGCACGATATAAAATTGTACATGCGAACGGAACAAATATTGTAACGGTTAATCAGGTTGCCAATATCAACAAGTGGGCTGTACTCGGCAGTTTCTATTATCTTAAAGGCAGTACCGCCTACGTGCGGCTTGGTGATGGCAGCAGTGAAGGCGGAAAAACAATTTCTTTTGACGCAATTAAATGGAAGTGGACAGGAGACCCAAATGCGGTTGCAAATAACAATACGAACAAGCCAACGAAATATGGTCTGGAGCAAAACTACCCTAATCCATTTAATCCGGAAACTCAAATACATTATCAGATACCGTCGGCGGGCATAGTACGGATAGCGATTTATGATATACTGGGT
>JACPGF010000057.1:3326-7471 GCA_016182615.1 Ignavibacteriales bacterium | reverse complement strand
CAGAACATGACAGAACATTCACTATTGAGGCCCGGATCGGTGCCACTACTTTAGGTATCGGGAAGGGGAGAAACAAGAAGACAGCCGAGCAGGATGCAGCACATCAAGCGCTCGAACGCATTCAAAAATCAATAGCTTCAGCTGAACAAAATTAATTTTTACCCCTCTGTTATTAGTTCAAATTCTCCGGAAAATTGTAAATTAGTATATCTTATATTAACATTTTCTTGGAATGTATGAATACCTACAGACACCCCGATTTATTTGTTGAACGTCATAATGGACTAAGCCCCATAGATCAAAATGCCATGTTAGAGGCAATTGGTTTTGATAGTTTGGACTCACTTATTAATAAAACTGTTCCCAAGCATATCCGCTTAAATGAAGAGATAAATCTCGAACCGGAGATGAGCGAATATGAATTTAGTGCCTATATAAATGCATTAGCGCAAAAAAATATTGTTGCAAAGAGTTACATCGGGCAAGGGTATTATCCATCAATTACCCCGGCAGCAATACTCAGGAATATTTTCGAAAATCCGGGTTGGTACACGCAATATACTCCATATCAAGCAGAAATATCTCAAGGCAGATTGGAGGCCCTATTCAATTTCCAATCAATGGTCTCAGAGTTAACGGGTTTACCTGTTGCGAATGCCTCTCTTTTAGATGAAGCCACTGCCGCCGCGGAAGCCATGCTTATGCTATATTCTTTCACAAGAGCCACACATAAAGCTGCTCATTGCTTTGTGGTTGCAGATACGGTATTTCCTCAAACACTCGATGTGATCAGGACGAGAGCAGTACCATTTGCAATTGAAGTTAAAGTACTTCCCATTGAAAATATTTTACTCGATGATTCGGTATTTGGTGTTTTTATTCAGAACCCTGATAAAAACGGCACCGTAGTCGATGTGACAACCGTCTTGCAATCAATAAAGAATGCAGGCAAATTCTCGGTAGTTGCAACCGATATTATGAGCACGCTTTTAATAAAATCGCCGGGTGAAATGGGAGCAGATATTTGCATAGGTAGCACACAACGGTTTGGCATTCCAATGGGATTCGGTGGACCGCATGCAGCATTTTATGCAACCAAGGAAGAATTCAAGCGTATGATCCCGGGGCGTATCATCGGAGCATCTATTGATGTGAATGGTAACAAAGCATTCAGGATGGCTTTGCAGACACGGGAGCAGCACATCAAGCGGGAAAAAGCTACTAGTAACATCTGCACTTCGCAGGTGCTCCTAGCAATCATGGCCGGAATGTATGCCATGTATCATGGGCCCAAAAGGCTGAAAGCGATCGCTCAAAGGATTCACGATTTTACCGTGCTCCTGAATGAAACTTTAGTTCATAAGGATATTAAGCAAGTAAACAAGACCTTTTTCGATACTTTACTTTTTGAATTCAGCAATAATTCACAGCTTCTGAATCTTAAAAATCTGGCAAGAGCAGCAAATGTCAATTTCTATTACCCTGCTGATAATATGGTGGAAATATCTCTCGATGAAACTATTAACGCAAATAAAATCAATGAGTTGATTACGTTATTTTCAACTGTTTTAGAGCATAAATTTGAAATTGGTGAAGTGCCGCAGAATAGAACTGGTTTTGGTGAAACTATTAAGCGCACCTCACCCGTATTGGAATACCCGGTTTTTAACAGTTATCATACTGAAACTGATTTTATGCGGTATGTTAAAAAGCTAGAAAATAAAGATTTATCTCTTACGCTTTCAATGATCCCATTAGGTTCATGCACCATGAAGCTAAATGCTGCTGCCGAATTAATTCCGCTCTCACTCCCGCAGTTTATGGATATTCATCCTTTCGCACCGGAGCATCAGGTGCTCGGTTATCAAAAAGTGATTGATGAGTTAGGGAATGCGTTAAAAGTAATTACCGGTTTTCAAGGTGTTTCTTTTCAACCGAATTCGGGAGCACAGGGGGAATACGCCGGGTTAATGGTTATTAGAAATTACTTCCTATCAAAAGGGGAATCACATAGAAATATATGCCTTATACCATCATCGGCTCATGGAACTAATCCGGCAAGTGCCGTTATGGCTGGTATGAAAGTCGTTGTGGTAAATTGTGACGAACTTGGAAATATTGATGTCAGTGACCTAAAAATAAAAGCTGAATTGAACAAGGACAACCTTGCCGCTTTAATGGTAACTTACCCCTCTACTCATGGCGTTTTTGAGTCGGCTATAATCGATATTTGTGAAATCGTACACTCATTCGGTGGCATGGTCTATATGGATGGTGCTAATATGAATGCTCAGGTTGCTTTAACATCTCCGGCAAGAATCGGCGCGGATGTTTGCCACCTTAACCTGCATAAAACTTTTGCTATTCCCCATGGTGGCGGTGGTCCGGGTATGGGTCCCATCTGTGTGAAGGAGCATTTAGTAAAATATTTGCCGGAACATGTGCTTACAAATAATTCCCCGGAGCATATTGGTGCTGTTTCTGCTGCACCTTATGGCAGTGCTTTGGTACTTCTGATCAGTCTAGCATATATAAAGATGCTTGGCGCGAATGGATTAAAGCATTCTACAATGACTGCAATTCTAAACTCGAATTATTTAAAGGCAAAACTTGAGCCATATTATAAAGTACTTTATAGTGGTGAAAACGGGTGTGTGGCGCACGAACTTATATTTGATATGCGCGAATTTAAAAGGACAGCCGGTGTTGAAGTTGAAGATATTGCCAAACGATTGATGGATTATGGATTTCATGCTCCGACTGTTTCTTTTCCGGTGGCAGGTACATTGATGGTCGAACCCACTGAAAGCGAATCCAAGGCAGAATTAGACCGGTTTATCGAGGCAATGATTAGTATAAAAAGCGAAATTACTGAAATTGCCAGCGGCAAATTTGATCAAAAGAATAATGTTCTAAAGAATGCCCCCCACACGGCGGCTTTGGTATGTGCAAACAGTTGGCAGTTCCCATACAGCAGAGAGCAGGCTGCTTACCCCGTTGTTAGTTTGAAGGAATATAAATTCTGGCCTTCTGTCGGTAGGGTAAACAATGCTTATGGAGACAGGAATCTCATTTGTTCATGTGCCGATATTCAATCTTATACGTAAAAAATTGAAAAACTGATATGACCGATTTTAATAGAATTTTTGAGACATGTAAAAATATTGCCGTTGTTGGTATTTCAGATAAACCGGACCGTGATAGCGGCCCGGTTGCTTTAAGGCTCCATCAGGCAGGCTTTAATGTTGTTGGTGTACACCCAACACTAAAAAATGTTCATGGCATACCGGTTTATCCGGATTTGACTTCAATTTCTGAAAATATTGATTTAATTGATATTTTTCTGGCAGGGGATAAACTACCGCAAATAAAGCAGCAAATAGTTGACAAAAAACCAAAAGTCGTCTGGTTTCAACTTGGGGTTCACAATACTTATGTGCAACAAGAACTCGAATCGGAAGGAATAACCGTTATTGTTGACCACTGTATCGCGATCGAACTTCGAAACTTCAAGCATTGAGATTGAATGACGTATAGGAGTTTTGTTTATTTTTTCAGCCTTTTATTTCTTTTAGCTGGCGTTGGCAAATCAGCCGATACAACAAAAACAAAAGTTGACTCAATTCGGATACAAGGAAATGAATCAACTAAAGCATTCATCATTCTTAGTGAACTAACTTTCAATTCCGGAGAATCCATTGATTCTTCCCAATTGCATTATAACCGGGACAGAATCTATTCTTTGGGGATATTCAATCAAGTGCAATTGTATTTTGATAAAACGGATACAACAACATTGGTAATTGACGTGAAGGAAGCCTGGTACATTTGGCCGATACCATTTGCAGAACTCGTTGATAGAGACTGGACAAAAGTGTCGTATGGAGTTGATTTATATGTAAAAAATTTTCGTGGACTCAATGAAAACTTCCGCATTCGAGGGGCACTAGGTTACAATCCAGGTTTCAGGTTTTATTACGACATACCTTATCTGTTAAAGGAACTGGGAATTTATGCAAATTTTCAAGGGCAATCCGATTTGTTTAATAATCCCAATGAAGCTGCAGCCGAAGAAGCAGGGCGCAATTTTGATGTGAAACATCAAAGCGGTTCTGCAACTGTTGGCAAAAGGCTTGATAATTTTC
>JACPGF010000057.1:0-3318 GCA_016182615.1 Ignavibacteriales bacterium | reverse complement strand
GACTTCATTTACCGTTGCTGTTGATCATTTCTTGTACCCTGATTGGGTGCAGCTCAATCAAAAAAAGGATTTTACAATTCCTTCGTTGTCAATCAGTTATCGTTCCGATACAAGGAATCTTGTTCAATTTCCCACTGAAGGACAACTCGTCGCAGTGGGTTATACCTACCGTGGATTCGGATTTAACGGCTTCAATTATGGTAAAATTGCCGCGGAGTACAGAAAATATTTACCTTTGGAAAATGGCTTTACCTTCAAAACAAGAGGAGCAATTCAGGCACTTACCGGCAACCATTACCCTTATCATGATTTTGTCTTTTTGGGGTATGGCGAAAAAGTACGTGGTCATTTTTCTGAGCAGCGTGAAGGCTCAGCGGGTTTTTTTACATCAATGGAATTACACTATCCATGGATAAAAGATTACACGGTTGAATTTAATTTGCCCGTGATTCCAAAAAAATTGCAAACGTATCAAACTTCATTATATTCATATTTCTTTGTCGATGCCTCGAACATTAAACAGGTTAAAAACGAATTTACCGGAAGAGAGACGCTTTTGGGATTTGGTGCAGGGCTTGCAATTGTCGTTTTGCCGTACAGGGTTTCATCAATAGAACTTGCATTAAATGAAAGGGGGAAAATTGAATTCCTGTTCCAGTTGGACGTATCCTTCTGATAATGACTTATTCTATACACCTCCGGAGAACGTAAACAGTAAAAACGTAACTCTGTTTGAAGATGAACATCATCATTTGAGTCGTGATGTACACCAAGTTTGCATTGAAGCAATCGGGAAGACTGAATCAACAGCGCGTATCATGAATACCTTTTACGAGGAAGAACGATTCGCCAACATTACTTTTTATCTGCCGGTATTAAAGAGCTCTGACAGACTGGAATTTGCCCTTGAAAAATTGGTTGAGTTGGGTTTTGTTAATATCTGTTTCTACAAAGCGGATAAGGCAGTTAAACAGTCAATTTCCATTCCGCGTATGGAAAAAATTGCGCTTCATGCGCTTAAACAATCGCTTCATGCCCACAAGGCAAAAATAGAGATGGCACAATCATTAAAAAAGTTAAATGGGGGAAAGCAGTTTATTCTTTTTTCTCAGGAAGCTCCTATTTCAATTTCTGACTTCAGTTTTGATGTTAGCAAAGAATATGCTTTTGTGATTGGCCCGGAAGGTGGTTTTTCTGACAGAGAGATGGCATTATTCCAAACTTCCGAGACCGTGACATTAACTAGTCAACGGTTGCGCTCAGAGACTGCGATTATTTATGCGGCGTCACTACTGACAAAACTAATATAAGGCAATTGCTCTTTTTATTAAATCCTCGAAAACCAGTTTTACCCGGTTCGCAGTTTCTGTTACTTCACCATGGTATAACTTCGCACCCGATATTCCTGCCGCGAAATTTGAAATACACGAAATTACACCGGCATCAATTCCATGCTGTATCGCATATAATGCCTCGTGAACACTTGACATCCCAACTGCATCAGCACCGGTTTCACGGATGAAACGGATTTCTGCCGGCGTTTCATAATTAGGCCCTTTTGTATAGAAATAGACGCCTTCTTTTAATGAGATGCCTGCTTCAAGACCTGCGCGTTGAATCGCATTGTACATCGGGGAATCTGCCAGTCCCACCAAAGCATTCCTCCTTTCAACCGATCCCGGAGAAAACAATTCGGCAATTTCTTTTCGTAACAACATACTGTTAAATCCGGAGGTTAGCATTAAGTCACCGGGACTAAAATGCGGATTGATACCACCCGCGGCATTAGTAATTATCATAGCTCTGGCGTTACAAAGTTTGCTTATCTCAACAGGCAGTAAACATTGAGCTAATGTGTACCCTTCATAGAAATGAATTCTTCCCTGAAAGACGAGTATTTTTTTATTAAACGCTTCAACAAAATGGATTTTGCCAGAATGCCCTGCAACAGTCGATACCGGGTAGCCAGGAATATCACACGTGTTTATGGATAGAAGAGGGGAGAGCGAATCGGCAAAACCGCCTAAACCACTGCCAAGAATAAGAGCTATATCAACATCAAAAGGTTTTTTTGCATTTATAAACTGTAACGGTTTTTCAAAAAGATTTTGTAAGTTCTGCATAATCAGGGTATCAATCGGTTATTCTAAAGTTGGCAGTGCATCATCGGTAAAAGCAAACGGCAGTAGTTCACTTGCTTTTAGTATTTTCAATTCTTTCTTGTTATTAATCATAACCACATCAACATCGCCGCATTGTTCTAGTATTACCTGCCGGCAAGCACCACAGGGTGATGTGTAGCCGTCAAAATCGCTTGCAATGGAGATGGCAGAAAACTTACGGTGTCCATCGGAAATAGCTTTAAATATCGCGTTTCTTTCCGCGCATATAGTCAATCCATACGAACTGCTTTCTACATTACACCCTTGTACAATCGTACCATCTTCAGTCAATAATGCTGAACCGACATGAAAATGCGAGTATTTGGGCAATGCCATTAGTTTTGCTTCAATTGCTTTTTCACCAAGTAAAAGGTGGTCTATCACGAAAACTCCAAAAAAAATAGACCATAATATAGTGAAAATTCGACAGGATGGATGCAAAAAAAAAGGCTGCATTTTGGTGCAGCCTTGTAAGAAGTAAAATTAGAAGCGGGGACAGTTATCAGGATTGATACAGCCCATATTACCTTGTCCGCCACCGTAGCCCATGCCACGGCCCTGACGGAAACCACAGCCGTTGCCACGTTTGTTAATTCTTTCATTTAGTAATGCCGGCACTTTATCTCTTTGCTCAGGGGTTAAAGATGCATAAACATCCATGCGGTGATTAAAATTCGCCAAGTGAATTTTGTTCCTTAAACTGACGATTTTTTCTTCTAAATCGAGAGCAGCCTTGCGGTTAAATTCAGATGCCTTAAATAACTCTTTCTTGTCGATTTGTAATTTTCTTAAATCAGCATGCATGTCAATCATGCCTTTTTGGTGTTTTAAGCGCAATGCCTCGATATTAGCGGCCTGTTCCTTTGTTAAATCGAGTTTTCTCATGATATCTTTACGATTTTCGAATCTCGGTTGAGCAAATACTGTAAAACAGGATAATGCGAAAATGAAGAATAAAAGCTTTTTCATGAACGTGTACCTTTTTATTATTGTGAAGTCTTACTGTTTTGACACCACGAAAAAATCAAAGGTTTAAAGCAAGAAAAAAATAAAAATCACTATGGAAATTAAAGGTCAAATTTGTATTTAAAATCTAAATCTAGAATAAATCACCGAAGTATATACACGTGATACATTTCGCCTCTGTCAAAAAAGT
>JACPGF010000414.1 GCA_016182615.1 Ignavibacteriales bacterium | reverse complement strand
GACATAGGAAGATCTCCATGAATTGGTGTCGTCGTATATAGATTTTCATTTGTCATCAATGCGGTATTAATTTACATGTATGACGTCTTGTAATCAACTGCCCAATAAACAATGAACACTTTAGATTGTTTTGAAATGCTAATAATAAATGAGCGTTCTAGTGGCTAAAGCCTGAGTTTTTGTGGGTGATTCACCTCAGACTAAAAGTCTGAGGTTTGGGCATAAAGGGGCTGTTAACTCGAAAGATATATGTGTGTAAAATTTCCTGTTAGTATTTTGTCACCGATTTTGAACTTGAACCACTCCGGTCTTCATTAGCAAAACACAAAATCATTCTTTGCCCATTGCTGCAATTTCTGTTATTTTAGCGCTTTGTTTATGTAATTCACTTTTGTGGGCTTGGAGGCTTTTTGTTACCGGACAATGTATATAAAAACGGCACAATTGTTTTTCTGCTAAAGCGCTACGCGTTCAGTCTTTTGCTGTTTACTTTAGCACGGGTTGTTTTTTATATCATCAATTTTTCGTACTTCAATAATATCGAGTTTGTGACATTGCTTGGGCTTTTTGCCAAAGGTATTTATTTTGATGTGGCAGCGGTAGCCATTGTTAACTCGCTGTTTATTCTTTTTATCAGCGCGCCTCATCCATTTAAATACAGCCGCGGCTACCGGAATGCTGCAGATGTGATTTATTTTATTCCAAATATAGTTGCACTTGTACTTAATTTTGGTGATTCGGTTTATTATCCGTTTACGCTAAAGAGATTGACTAGTGATATTTTTGCTTATTTGCAGACCGATGCCACATCCGTTAACATGCTGCCGAAATTTTTACTTTTCTATTGGCCGGTTACTGTTATTTGCCTTGCTATAATTTATTTTTTCGTTTTCCTCACGAAAAAGTATCTTGCCTCTCAACTTCAGCACGCCGGGAAATATACCATAAAGCGTTTTGGGTTGGATGTTTCTTTTTCCTTTATTTGTATTGTACTATCGGTAATTATGTTCCGTGGCGGCTTGCAGCTAAAACCGGTTAATATTATTAACGCGGGACAGTTCGCGGCACCTGAATACGCACCTTTTATCCTTAATACACCGTTCACACTTTTGAAAACAATCGACAAAAAAGGGCTGCCACCGCGGAATGATTTTCCGGAAGAAACCCTTGATAAAATATACACACCGGTTAGCAGTTTCAATTATTCGGGTAAGGATTTCAGAAAACTGAATGTCGTTATTATAATACTTGAAAGTTTTTCAAGTGAGCATCTTGGATATGGCAACGGGCAATTCGAGAATGGCACCTATAAAGGTTACACGCCGTTTTTAGATTCACTCATCGAGCAGAGCTTGTATTTCTCCAATGCATTTGCTAACGGTAAACGTTCAATCGAGGGAATTCCACCGCTGCTTTCCGGCGTGCCGACTTACATGGAGGGGGCTTATATTACCTCGCCGTATGCAGGCAACACCATTAACAGTATCGCCTCGCTGTTAAAACCGTTTGGTTATTCTTCCTCGTTCTATCATGGCGGATTTAATGGCACCATGGGATTTAATTCATTTACCACGATGGCAAAAATTGAAAACTATTATGGTAAAAGTGAATACCCGGATGAGAATGATTATGACGGCAACTGGGGTATTAGCGATGAGCCGTATATGCAGTATTTTGCAAAGCAGCTTGCAGAAAAGAAACAACCATTTGTTGCAACACTTTTTACATTGTCTTCGCATCAGCCTTACATTGTTCCCAAGCATTACAAAGGTGAATCCCGAAAGGGTAACATGAAGATACAACCGTGTGTGCTTTATACCGATCAGGCATTGCGTAAATTTTTTAGCACGGTTTCGAAAATGTCCTGGTTCGACAGCACACTGTTTGTTATATCAGCCGACCATTGCTCCGAGGCTTTTTTGCCGTACTATCAAACCCGTGTTGGCAATTACCGCATTCCTATTTTGTTTTATCAGCACAACTCACGCTTAAAAGGGGTTAACAGCAGCATCATTCAACAAACTGATGTGATGCCTTCTATATTGGACTATATGCGGTATCCCGGGAAGTGCCTTGCATTCGGCAGCAGTGTTTTCGATGCTACCGCGCCAAGATTTGCGGTATCCTATCTTAACGGCAGTTATCTGCTGCTTAAAGATGACAGGGCTTTACAGTTTGACGGCATCAAATCAACCGCGATGTATTCGCTTGAAAGTGACTCGCTGCTAAAAAACAATATGCTTAACATTGAAAAGGAAAAACAGCTTGCAATGGAAAAATTTTTACGAGCCTTCCTGCAGCAATATAACAACAGGCTTATTAATAACAAGTTAACGGTTGGCAAATAGTTTATTATAAAAACGGTGTAACTACTCAGCTCATATCAATAATAATTTCTATCTCCTAACCTCAGACTTTAGTCTGAGGAATCCCAACTCATCTAACCACAGGCTTTAGCCACTGGATAATGATTTGAAATTATAAAGTAAAATTTAATGGCTAAAGCCAGATGTTTGTTGGTTCTTTAAACCTCAGACTAAAGTCTGAGGTTAGGTGATAAAAATTTTGCTGTACTTCTTAAGGCGCTAATTCTAGTTAAACGGCTAAACTCAACTTTATTTTACATAAGCTAAATTGTTACAGTTGTTCCTACCTTGAACTTTTATAAAGCCTTGCCTGCCGAGCGTTTTTGCATGCGCCGTATTTTTTGCACGAATCTTTCGGATGTGCCTGTTTCGCGTGCCAACTGCCGCACGGTCATCTCCTGGTTTGCCCAGATGTAATCTTTGGCAAGCCTTTCAAACTGTACTGACGTGAAGGATATGGTCAGCTTGAAAAAGCTTTCTGCAAGTTTTATAAAATTATCAATACCGATTAATTCGGCAATTTCGCCATAATCTCCTTCAAGCGAACCCTGCCAATCGACTTTTTTTAACCAATTCAAACGCACGTGTACCTCCATTAGATTACTTATTGATAGTGTGCAAATATACACTATTGTAAAAGATGAGTCAAGCGAAAAGTGTATAAAAGTTTATATTTGTTTGTTTAAGAGTTTTTTTGTAGATTTTGACATGAACTGGCAGCAATTTATTATCAAACTACTCGATCAGGATTTGCGGCTCTCCTCCCTTGAGGTCGAGAAGCTTACATCCATACGGCAGCAAATTGTTGACCGCTGGAAACGCGGCGGTATTGACAAGCCGCACCGCAATACTATCAGGAGGCTGGAGCAGGGCCTGCACATCCGTATTGATGATGCCGACCCCGAAAACATCATGTATAGTTTATCCGGGGATACGGATGCCGTGGCAGTAGCAGGTAAAAAGCAGGGCATTGTTGAGCAGTTTAATTCCGGCGAGTATATTTTTGAGGCTAATCTGCCTATAGAGGCACAAGTACCCGCGGGGCTTGGCGCCGGTAAATCATTCGAGGGGGACACGCTTCTGCAATTCGACAGCCGGAATCAGTTCGCGTTAATGATAGATACCAATAACGGCGAAAGCCTTCAGCCTTTTTTGCATCCCGGTGATATTATTATTTGTGATACGAGGGCGCAGGTCTGCACCGGCGATATGGTGGCAGCACGTTGGGACACGACAAATGCCGCGGTTAAAATACTGGGTGACAGTTCAAAAGTGCCGGATAGTTATCTACTGTACAGCTACAACCCGATTGTTAAACCGATAATTGTAAAAAAAGAAAATGCCCGCCTGTACAAAGTTGTGTTTATAAAAAAGCAGTCATAGTGCTTTTTACCCTTCTGATATAAACTTCGGCACTTCTTCATATTTTTCCCACTACTCTATGTAAATAAAAAGGCCGGTAAAAACCGGCCCTAATATTCGACTGACTGTAAGTGAATGGCTTAGCGGTTCTCCGCTATGCGCTACACTCATCACTCAACATTCATAGCTCATCACTACTTTAGTAACGTTAGTTTTTTGGTTGCATGAAAATCGTTGCAGTCCAAACGGTAAACGTACACGCCGCTTGCAAGGCCTGCACCGTTAAACTCTGCCGTGTACTTGCCGGTTTCCTTGTACTCGTTTACCAGTACTTTTACCTCTTTGCCAAGCATGTCGTAAATTTTCAGAGTTACTATGCTTGCTTTAGGTAACTGGTAGTTTATGGTTGTTGCCGGGTTGAACGGGTTGGGATAGTTTTGGTCAAGGGCGTACGTGGTTACCTTTTGCGAGTTAATCTTCAGTTTAATCCTTTTAGTATTGGTTTTTGCTAAAAGCTCAGTATTTGCCACTTTATCAATCATACTCAATACGGGGTTATCGATATTTGTATCCACATGGAGTTCAAGGTGGACTTGTTTTTCAACAACTCCTGATAAATCCACGTTATATGCAATTGCCGCGTACGGGTGAGCATTGGTTTCCGTAAAACTTATATTATCAAACGCGGCTATCTCTTCGCCTGTTGCATCTTCAATCAGCCGTACCTTAAAGGTAATAAATTTACCGCCTGTTAATGCCCCGGCTGCATGGAGTGAATCGGTTATACCATAAATGGCACTAT
>JACPGF010000415.1 GCA_016182615.1 Ignavibacteriales bacterium | reverse complement strand
GGGGTACATGCACTGGAAGTTCTAAAAATATTGGAACAGGCTAGCGCTCGGCTCGTCTAGTATCAAGGCGGTTAATCAATTATTGTAATTGATTGCATATAACACCGCCTGATTGAGGCGGTAATATTAATAAAGTATTATTGAAAGGCATTTTATGAGTGAAAAAAATTATTATGTTAACCAATACGCAGTGGTTGACGATAACGTTGAAATCGGTGAAGGTACAAAAATCTGGCATTTTTCGCATGTACAATCAGGCGCCAAAATTGGTAAAAAATGTGTTCTTGGCCAGAATGTAAACGTTGCGACTGATGTCCTTATCGGCAATTTTGTAAAAATTCAGAACAATGTTTCTGTTTATGAAGCTGTTACGCTGGAAGATTATGTTTTTTGCGGCCCGTCTATGGTGTTTACTAATATTGTCGATCCGCGCTGTAAATATCCGCAGGTTGGCAAAGATTATTACATTCCTACATTAATCAAAGAAGGCGCATCACTCGGTGCAAATTCCACAATTGTATGCGGACACACCGTTGGACGTTTTGCATTTGTCGGCGCGGGCTCTGTTGTTACCAAAAACATCCCCGATTTTGCATTGGTTGTCGGCAACCCTGCACGGATTATCGGTTGGGTGAGCGAAGCAGGTAAACGTTTGAAATTTGATGAAAACGGCTTTGCTTTCTGCGCGCAGAGCAACAAAAAATACAAATTTGAAAACAACATAGTTGTTGAAGTAGAATAGTATTTGAACGAATAATTAATTTTAACGATAACAGGCTTTCTTGGTTTTAGGATTAAGAAAGTCTGTTGTCGTTTTTTATGATATAAAAGAGAAGGTACATGAAAGCAGTTATACTAGCCGGTGGCCTCGGGTCACGTCTAAAACCATTTACGGAAATTATTCCCAAACCTTTACTGCCTATCGGGGAAAAATCGGTACTTGAAATACAAATTGAAAAGTTGAAGAAACACGGTTTTAATGAGATATTTCTCGCCACAAACTATAAATCGGACTATATCGAAAACTTCTTCGGTGATGGGTCAAGGTACGGGATCAAACTAACAATCAGCCGTGAAGAAAAACCTTTGGGAACTGCTGGCCCGTTACTTTTGTTAAAAGAACAATTAACAGAACCATTTTTGGTGATGAACGGTGACATTCTGACTCTGGCAGATTTTGGGAAACTTCATAATTTTGCAGTTAATAATGAGTCACTTCTTACTATCTCTATTAAAAAAGAAATTACCCCGTACGCTTTTGGCAATATTTTCTTTGACAAAGATTTAGTAACCGGAATAGAAGAAAAGCCTGATATCGTAATGTACATTTTGGCAGGTATTTATATCATGAAGCCTGAAATATTTTCATATTTCCCGGAAGATGAATATTTCGGCATGGATAAATTAATCAAAAAGCTTTTATTCGTTGGGCAGCCCGTTACAAAATACGACTTGAAAGAATACTGGCTGGATATTGGCCGGTTGGATGATTATGAAAAAGCGCAGGAAGCATACACTGAACATTTTAAAGGTGAATAATGGATAAAGTACTGGTTACAGGTTCGGGTGGGTTTATTGGCTCACATCTTGTTGAATTGCTCGTGAAGTCGGGTTATAATGTAAAAGCTTTTGTGAGGTACAATTCTAAAAATAACTGGGGCTGGCTAGAAAATTCCGCTCATCGGAATTCCTTATTCGTATGTGTCACCCAAAGCGTATATCGAAACGAATATTACGGGTACATATAATATTTTACAGGCATCTAAGGTTCACAAGCTTCAGAACATACTTGTAACCTCAACAAGTGAAACATACGGCACGGCACAATTTGTCCCGATTACTGAAACTCATCCTTTGGTAGGACAGTCACCATACTCTGCATCAAAAATTGCGGCGGATCAATTGGCAATCAGTTATTACCGGTCATTTAATTTACCGGTAAAAATTGTCCGGCCCTTTAATACTTTTGGCCCCCGTCAGTCGGCAAGGGCTATTATACCTACTGTTATTTCTCAGATACTTTCCGGAAAGACAACATTAAAACTTGGCAGCCTTACACCAACCCGTGATTTAACTTTTGTTAAAGATACCTGCAAAGGATTTGTTGAAATATTTAAATCTGAAAAACTTTTTGGTGAAGTTACTAATATCGGTATGGGTAAAGAAATCTCAATTGGTGACCTTATCACAACCATATCCGGGTTGCTTGGGATTAAGGTGGCAATAGAGACCGAACAGCAGAGAGTCAGGCCGGAAAACAGTGAGGTTGAACGCCTCCTCTGCGCCAATGCCAAATTGCTTGCGAACAGTAACTGGCAAAGCGACTATACCCTTAAACAGGGATTACGTGAAACCATTGAATGGTTAAAAAATAATTTGAACATGTATAAACCTGATATTTATAACGTGTAGTAATTAACGGGCAATGGAAATTTATTACAAAATATTTCCGGATACCTTGATTATTACGCACAAAAAAGTAAATGGTGATTGGTCTTACTATTAAAATTGATAAAGACGAATACGAGCCGGGAGCATGTTTTATAAGCAGTATAAGCCTGCAGATAATATGATTCTCCTAACAGTTTTTAGTACATAGCTAATAAAGAAAAATTTCAGTTTGCCCGAGGATTTGCTCCTCTTGCAGCATAGATAAACAAATTAATAACAATAGAATAAGAATAAATATGATTAATGTTTTTGGTTCAAAAGTTGGTGCGGAAGAAATTGCCCATATAACCGAGAGTATAAACAACCAGTGGATGGGAATTGGCCCCAAAGTAAAAGCATTTGAGGAGCAGTTCCAGGAAAGGCTTAAGCTGAAAAACTTTGCCTTGCTTGATAGTGGTTCCAATGCATTGTATCTGGCATGTACCGTGTTAGATCTGCCGAAAGGTTCAGAGATCATTGTTCCGACATTCACTTGGGTATCTTGTGCACAGGCAGTACTACTGGCAGGGCATAAACCTGTTTTATGCGATGTTGACCTTGACTCCATGAATGTTACCGCGGAAACAATTAAACCGCACATTACCGAGAAAACCGGTGCAATTATGGTTGTCCACTATGCCGGTTTACCTGTTGATCTAGACCCGATTTTAGAACTTGGCTTACCGGTTATAGAAGATGCTGCGCATGCGGTAGATTCGTATTACAAAGGGCAAGCCTGCGGGTCAATTGGTAAGGTTGGTATTTACAGCTTTGATGCGGTAAAAAATCTTGCTGTTGGCGAAGGCGGCGGTATTACATCCAGCAATCAGGAAATTTTCGACCATGCTAAAATATTACGCTATTGCGGTATTGGTAAATCAGGTTTCGAAGCTTCAAAACACGGTAAAAGACGCTGGTGGGAATATAATATCATTTCGCAGTTTATTAAAATGAATCCTTCGGATATCTCCGCGGGTATTGGCCTCGCCCAATTAAGCAAGCTCGATGATATGCAGGCTTTCCGTAAAAAAGTATGGGATATTTACCAGAGTGAGTTTAAGGGATACGACTGGATGCAAAGACCTGTTGAAGCAAATGAAGGTGACAAGCATTCCTATTTTACCTATGCAATTAGAGTGCCCCGGAGAGACGATCTTGCTCATTTCCTTTTTGATAACGGCATTTATTCAACACTCCGCTATCACCCGCTGCACTTGAATAGTTTGTATGAACAACAAAATGTTAAACTGCCGAATGCTGAAGTACTGAACGAAGAAGCGTTAAGCATTCCGCTGCATCCAAATCTTACCATGGATGAAGTTGATAAAATTGTTAAAACCATCAAATTATTTTACAAGAGCTAAGCGATGATTAAAACGAAAAAGAATCCCAAATTTGTCACGAAAAATCTAAATGAACAGCCGAATGGTTTTCTTGTACCAATACTGAACGTCCATGAAGAATTTCTGGATGAAAAACAGTGGCCAAAGCAGGTTTACCTAACGGTTGCTGCCCCCGGCGAAATTAAAGGCCCCCACCTTCATAAGAAAAGATGGGGACTTTTTACTTGTATCAAAGGCGATCTTAAAATTGTTGTTAGAATCGACGGGAAATACGAAGAATACTTTTCCGGTGAGAACCATGAATTCCAGACAGTTCAGGTCCCCGCAGGTATTCCAGCCGCGTTAGTAAACATTGGCAAGGAAGATGCATACATATTAAACATGCCTGCACCTTCGTGGCACAAAGATGATGTTGATGAATGGGAAGTAACATTCGATGACTATCAATTTTAAAATTCCTGAAATTACATACAGTTGCAAAAAGTGATATTATGAAAGTTGCTATTAATCAACCTTTTACCTTTCCCTATATCGGGTTCTATCAGCTTGTTTATCAGGTGGATAAATTTATCCTTTACGATGATGTAACATTCATGAAACAGAGTTGGATTAACCGGAACCGCATTCTGATAAATGGGAAAGATCATTTTTTTACAATACAACTTGAAGATGCATCATCATTTAAACTGATCTCTGATACGGTTATTAAATATAACCCCACGGCACTGGAAAAAACTCTGAAGTCTATTAAGCAGGCCTATGCAAAAGCACCATATACCGCGCAGGTTTTTCCCATGGTTGAAGCCTGCTTTAATCTTATCGAAACCGAACGGCGCATTGGAAAAATTGCATTGAATAGTATTCAAAGCGTCTGTGATTATCTGGATATTAAAACCCAGTTCGAATTTTCTTCGGAGAAGTATGCCCACACCAAGGAACTTGGCAGAAAACCCAGGCTTTATGAGATGCTGCGCTTGAACAATGCAACAGATTATGTTAATCTGCCGGGCGGAACAGGGCTGTACTCGAAGGATGAGTTTATTAAACACGGATATAACTTACATTTTATAGACCGCGGTGATATCGTGTACAAACAATTCAATAACGAATTTGTCCCCTGGCTCTCTATGATTGATGTTCTGATGTTTAACTCGGCTGAAGAAACTAAGGCCCTATTAGCAAAGTCCACGCTCGTTTAATGGAAATCGGTGGATATTTCGAGTTAGAACTGCCGGTAAGAAGGGAATACTATCCTGACCTGCTGGCACTTAATTCAGGGCGGAGTTGTCTTGAGTATGTACTGCTTACCGGCGGATATTCTAAGTTGTATCTGCCATATTATATCTGCGATGTGGTACTTGAGCCTTTGAAGCGGCATAACGTGCAAGTGGAGTATTATGAAATTAATCCCGATTTTACCATTAAAGGTAAAGTAGAGGTTAAAAAAAACGAAGCTCTGCTGTACGTCAATTATTTCGGGCTTATGGATGGCTATATTAAATCCCTCACCGGTGAATTCGAAGACCTTATCGTTGACAACGCCCAATCATTTTTCTCACGCCCTCTGGAAAATATAACGACATATTATTCACCCAGGAAATTTTTCGGTGTTTCCGATGGTGGTTATCTTTCAACGGCCACAATAGTTAAGCCGGAGTTGGAAACGGATATATCCTATCCGCATGCTCATTATTTATTGGAGCGTTTGGATATTAATGCACAGAAAGGATACGCGGCTTTCCGGGCAAACGAGGAAAGATTCAGCAACGAAAGCGTGAAGAAAATGTCAAGGTTGACTTCCAGAATACTTTCAAGTATCGACTATGATTCCGCGAAGGAAATAAGGGAAAGCAATTTCCGGTATTTGCATAGCCGGTTAAAAAACCATAATTTACTTTCCATGCCAAATCAGGTTCAGGGGCCGATGGTTTATCCGCTGCTTATTGAAAAGAATGGCATCAGAGATTTTCTTATCGCGCGTAAAATATACACAACAACATATTGGGCAAGTGTTTTAGAAACTTGTTCACCTGAAAGCACAGAGTATTATTTGACAGATAACATTGTTCCATTACCGGTAGATCAACGCTACAATAAAAATGATATGGATCGTATTCTAAACACTTTATCAAAAATTATACAAATCTAAGGATTTCGCTTCATGTACTATGCTCCCGTTTTGATATCTGTTTTAGACCGTGATGTTCATTTTAAGAATTGTGTTGATTCATTAAGTGAATGTACGCATGCAAAAGAGACGCATGTTTTTATCGCTCTTGATGCTCCCTTTGCAGCGCGGCATGTTGCCGGGTACGAAAGAGTTCTTAAGTTTCTTGATACGGTTACCGGGTTCAAAGAATTAACTGTGTTCAAGCGTGAGACAAATATGGGGTCAAGTAAAAATCAGTTCCTTGCAATGGAAGATATTTTCCGGCAGTATGACCGGTTAATTTTTTCAGAAGATGATAATGTCTTTTCTCCGAATTTTTTAGATTATATCAACAAAGGACTGGAACTTTTTAAAGACCGGAAAGATATATTCTCCGTATCAGGGCATAATTATTCTGTAGATATGCCGGATACCTATAAAAGTAATTACTACATCTGGCCGGGATTTGATGCCTGGGGTGTTGGTATCTGGAAAGATAAATGGAATGAGGTTCTTTTTACCCCCGATGCGGTACAAAAAAAACTTCTCGATTTATCGGTAATACAAAAACTTGAGAAGACCGCCGGGCATTATCTGCCTCACCTCTTGAAAATAATCGAGACGAAGCATGTTACTGACGATGCTGTTATCTGCCTCCATTTAATGCAGCGTAATATGGCTTCGGTGTTCCCGGTAACCGCCAAAGTCCGTAATAATGGCCATGATAATAGCGGTGAGCATTCCGGTTTTTCATTAGCTTACATGGAGCAGAAAATAGACACAGGTACCACGTTCACCTACGGCGCTGAAGAAGATATAATTAATAGTGCAAAAATCTATTCAATACTTAAAAAACATTTTAAAAGAAGCTGGCGGGGGAATATTAAAACTTTTTTGAAACTGGTAAAAATCTTTTCTAAATCCGGATTCCGCGGATGATAAAATCCGAAAAATTTAGTTATATCTTTAAGCGGTTAAAAGATTCCATACTTTATTTTGGGGCTGGGGTTCTTGCGCTGCCCATTTCTGTATTTACTTCCCCGTTATTTGCAAAAAACATGTCCTCGTATGATTTTGCCGCGATTGGATATTTTACGGCGCTAATGCAAATGATATTACCGATACTGAATCTTTCCTTCTACAGTTACTTTATAACAGATTATTTTAAGCGTGATGAGGCAGAAAATAAAAAAGTTCTGGTTTCGTTAGTTTCATTTTTAATACTCTCGAATATCGTTTTTATTGTAATCGGGTACTCCGGATTATATCTTTATTTGAACTTTTCTGAGAGCTCTTTCTCGGCAT
>JACPGF010000056.1 GCA_016182615.1 Ignavibacteriales bacterium | reverse complement strand
GGCAGCATAGGCCGCGTGGATGTTAACTACACGCGGACAGGCCCGTTTATAAACGAGGGCGATACCACTTACGGCTATACAAGAAATGACGTGGCATATTATTATATTAAAGATCATCTGGGAAGTGTCCGTGCAACCATGCAGCGCGCCAGCACGATATTCGCCGAAGACACGTACCCGTTTGGTGCAAGTTCTCAGCGTTACGAGGATGGCGGCACAGCCCCGCAGCGCTTTGACTTCACCGGCAAAGAGCGCGACCGCGAAAGCGGCCTGCATTACTTTGGGGCGAGAAACTATGACAGCGACCTCGGCATTTGGTACGGTGTTGACCCGCTCGCGGATAAATATCCGGGTTTAAGCCCTTATAATTATTGTATAAATAACCCGGTGAACTCAGTTGATCCGGATGGGAGAAATCCTTTTGCTATAGCTATTGGTGGGGCACAAGCGTTATTTGCGACCGGTGTCGCAATTGGAATAGCTGCTGCACATACATACAAGTATAATACCGATGCAAATTACCGTTCGCGTGCAGATGCTGGTAACAATGCCGTCATGTTGGCAACAACTGTAGCTGTTTCTAAAATACGCTCTCTTTTTTCTGAAGGTAAGAAGGGTGATGGAGGCAGTTCAGAACAAAATCCATCAAAAACGCAAGATGGAGTTAAAGAAGAATCAGCGAAAATTGCAAAGGAAATTGGTAAAAATTCAGTTGTCTTACCTGATGGCTCCAGAGTTGATCTAACGGGAAAAGGACATGAAGCTAAAACAGGAAATGGAGAAACGCAAACGATTGAAACACCTCATGTGCATGACGTTAAAAAAAATGTAAATCCAACTACTGGGGAAGAGTTTACGAAAATAAAACATGTACCTCGTCCAGCCACACCTGAGGATATTTCAAAGGTTAAAGATTTATTAAAAAGAGAATAAAGGTTATTTTTATGGAAACAAATGGTAATATTTTATCTTGGTTAGAAAATTGGTACAATTCAAATTGCAATGAGGATTGGGAACATCAATATGGTGTGCTGATAGATAGTTTGGATAATCCAGGATGGATAATAAAAATCGATTTAACAGGAACGAATTTAGAAGATGAGATGACTGATCCTATTTACGTAGAAAATAGTTTGAAGGATTGGTATAGTATCAGTGTAAAAGACGGTATCTTCAAAGCTACAGGCGATCCGAAAAAACTTGAGTTTTTGTTAAATTCTTTTAGGAAATTTGTTGAAGAACGAAGCAAAAAGTGATGCAGACTATTGTGTGTCTAGTCCCGGTCAGTACCCTCGTGGTAGTAGATAGTTTATCTCAAAGGGCGTGATATGGGATATTACTCCTACGACAAAACACTGAGGGAGTATACCATAGGCACAACAAACTGCCGCCACCAATAGAACTGCACAGAGCGCGACATGGTAACCGACTGGGAGTACTCTATAGCCTGATTCTACAGCGCAAAATTAGGTGTGTGGCTTAACGTAGATCCGCCGGCGGACAAGTATCCGAGAATACACCATTAAAAGTAGTTGTCCGATTCAGGATATTCAGGCTTAAAGCTACATGGACATCGAAAAATTAATGGGGAAGAGGTCAAGCTTAATGGTGATAAACATCTTCCAATCAATCAATGAGAATTATATGACAGAAAAGTGTTTCGTTTGTAACAAGGAATTGGAATATGCTGGTATTTATTTATGTAAGGAACATTGTCTGGATATAGATGAACAGCTGAATAGCAGTCCACAATTAATTTTTAATACTAGCTTTGACAATCACTGTCAATTGTGTGGTGAATGGGAAAATAGAATAATAATCAGCTACAAAGACTGGTGTTATATTTGCAATAAATGTGTTGAAGATGCAAAATCATTTTATGTGCACAGTAAAACTGATCGAATTTTATAAGTATCACCACAAGATTTTGAATAAGGAGTGTTTCCTGTGGTCTGAAATATTCAGAATAGAAAACAAACAATATTTTTAAAGTAAATTCTAAAGATACTGATTCAGATAGAATAGCGCGACCGCGTAAGCGGCTTGCATTACTTTTCCCAAGGGGATCCCTTCGGGAGGCGCAAGAAATTATGACAGCGAGTTGGGCATTTGGTACGGCGTAGATCCGCTGGCTGATAAGTACCCGGGTTTAAGCCCGTATAATTACTGTTTGAATAACCCGGTAAACTCAGTTGACCCGGATGGGATGGCAGTTGAAAAACCACTAGATACAATATTAGATATTGCCTTTATAACTTTTGATGTTGGGAAATTAGCCTATGATAAAGTTACAACGGGAAAGACAAACAGGGAAGATTGGGCCGCCTTAGGCGCAGATGTAGTTTGTGCACTTACTCCTGTGGCTACGGGTGGCGGTATGGCTGTAAGAGGGGCAAGCAAAGCTGATGATGCGGTTGATGCAGTGAGGGCGGCTGATAAAGTTGGTGAAATAACTTATCAGACGTACACGAAAACCAATAAGGAAACCGGCAAAACTTATTATGGTAAAACAAGTGGGAGTGGGACACCTGATAGGAATATTGAAAATAGAGATAAAAGGCATCATATGAATGGGAAGGGTTATGGGAAGGCTACATTGGATAAATCTTCCAAGAATAAAGATGCAATCAGGGGTAGAGAACAACAAAATATTGATAAAGGCGGAGGGTCTATTTCCGACGGAGGTAGCTCAGGAAATACAAATCGTTCTGTAAGCAAAAAAAATAAAAATGCAAAAAAATACGAAGATGCAGCAAAGAAAGAATTTGGAGACTAAAAATGGCAAGACAAAAAAGAACGCCTGGCGCAGTTTTAGAGATAAAAGTTGATGACCAGTATTATTGTTATGCACAGGTACTATTACAATCCGGTTGTGCATTTTTTGACTTAAGAAGTAGTGAAAAGTTGGTAGATTTAGCAGTACTGTTGCAAACCCCTATTCTTTTTATCCTAGGTGTTTACACAGATGTTATATCTCAAGGGCATTGGTTAAAAGTCGGGAAACTCGAAATACGAGATGACTTAAAAGTGCCTCCGATGGAATTTATTCAAGATTTTCATCATCCAGAGAGATTTGAGTTATACAATCCTAACACCGGTGCAATAACTGCTGCGACAAAAGCAGAATGTAAAGGCTTGGAGCGTTGTGCAGTATGGGACAAACACCATGTAGAACAAAGACTAAGTGATTATTATGCCGGGCGGCCAAATTATGAACGTCAGCTTGATTTAAAAGTGTTCGAAGAATAAAGTGTTTTGTGCATCTTCGGAAGATGTTTAAAGTTACTTCAGGTATAAAAGTAATCTACTGAAATAATAATAAGCAGAACTAACCTGTATGGAGCAGGTGAAGTATTCTGTTTTTTCCGGAACCAGTGTTTCTAATTGGTTCTCAAAGACAAATATATGTTACATGTGGTGCATGCGGGCAATTTTCAGGACGGTAAATAATGGACGGCGTGTTAACCTACGACGGCAGGGGAAATGTTACGGGAAATTCGTTATCGAATCTGCAGGATATTGTTTACGATACCAGGAACCTGCCTCTGCAAATGGTAACCGGGATAACCGCTGATACTGTGTATTATGGTTACGATGATGCCGGGCTCCGTACCCGGAAGGAAGTTAACGGTGAGAAGACATGGTACCTGTACGACCCTGCAGGGCGTGAACTTGGTACGTTTAAGATGGTGCCGGAAGTTGGAGCCATAAAACTGAAGAGCTATAACCTGCAAGGCAATGGTGGCAGTATAGGCCGCGTGGATGTTAACTACACGCGGACAGGCCCGTTTATAAACGAGGGCGATACCACCTACGGTTATACAAGAAATGACGCTGCAAATTATTATATTAAAGATCATTTGGGAAGTGTCCGTGCAACCATGCAGCGCGCCAACACGATATTCGCGGAAGACACGTACCCGTTCGGTGCAAGTTCTCAGCGTTACGAGGATGGCGGCACCGCCCCGCAGCGCTTTGACTTTACCGGCAAAGAGCGCGACCGCGAAAGCGGTCTGCATTACTTTGGTGCAAGAAATTATGACAGCGATCTCGGCATTTGGTACGGCGTGGATCCGTTGGCGGACAAGTACCCAGGTTTAAGCCCTTATAATTATTGTATAAATAACCCGGTAAATTATTTAGATCCCGATGGAATGATAGTCGTTATTAAAGATTCAACAATTCAGGCACTTCATGATGTGCGATACAATGAGAAAAACCCTGATGGCACAGCCAAAAATAAAAAATATGTAGAACAATATAATCAGTTAAATGCTTCAGATATTGTTTATAATGTTGTTAGCGCACCACTTCCTATTGGAAAATTGGGGGAATTTACAACAACTGACGGGAAAGAAATTACAATAAAACTTGATATGGCAGATGGTGCAACAATATTGGGGTCTTTAAGTCATGAGTTTGTGCATGGTCAACAATTTGAGGGAGGGAGACTCGAATTAAGAAAGAGCGATGGGAACTGGTGGACCACCGGGCAGAACTGGGATATTGAAGCTGAAGCTTTTGAAAAGCAACAATCAAAAGAGCCTTGGTTTACACCAGGTAATCGCGCTAATACTGATTACTTTTTGAATAGATTGGGGTATCCAAACGGAAAACCTGTAACACCAATTTATGGCAAGAAACGAGAGGTGATTCGCGGTCCAAGTGGATTTTTTGTTATACAGAAAAGAAAGTAGTTATACCCGAATGAAAAAAATATTTTTTTTAATTCTGCTTATTTCTTGGAGAAATGTTGTTTTTTCACAAAACTTTCTTTCTCAATTTAGTGGCATGCATAATATCAACCGCTTATATTATAATTCCACAACCAACGGAGAACAGAAGAAGAAGGTTATTCTTGAAAATATCCGAACCTTTACTCTTGCAAACGATTCGCTTTATTTTTCAAGGAATATACCCATTGAAGGTATGGAGCAGATAGATTTCCCAATACATATCAGTTATAAAAGTATTCGGGAGCTAGGGGATACAACAATATCTTTTACCCCTTTGAAAAATGTTCCCTTCGATGATATAGTTTGTTCTACGGACGATAAAATTCTGGGGATCAAATATGTAATGGTCGAAAGAAAATTAGAATATTGGCTGTATAGAAATTATTCGTACCATCAGATTAAAACAATAAATAATACTAGGGTCAAGAACTGGTATGATTCTGATCATATTGTTTGTCAAAGTAATGATTCTTTACTTTTATACAGTATTTCAGAGGACAAACTTAAGTTAGTGTGTAAGATTGATAGTAACACAATCGTGAAGAAAGCACTTAAAATTGAGTTATCTTCCGTTGTACTTTTAGTTGAGAGCATATCTGAAAGAATTTATAAAGTTTATCTATTTAATGGTAAAGAGCTCAAAAAAATCATTAGTAATAAGAACCCAATAAGTGTCCTTGCCGATAAATCATCATTTGTTATCGTGTCCTCAAAGCGTAAAAAACTGATTGTTGAAAAATATAATAGATATGGGAAAAAGGTTGCAAGAATTGACTTGTTTAAAGGTTTAAAACGAAAACCGCTTCGTTATCAGGTTTGTACCAGTAATAACACAATCGATTTTGGTTTTATAGTTAGTTTTTCTGATTATGCATATAAGTATGAGGAGGTTGACGAATCAGGGACTTTTCTGATCAACATGGATGATATACGAAAAAAAAGTAAAATTACCGGAAGTTATGTGGGAGATGAAATATATATGTTGCCGAATAAGTGTGGCGAAAAATAATAAAATATAATATAAGTTGGTTAATAAATCGTCCATTGATGGCATGAAAAATTAAGGAGACAACTAACACTGTTATGTTCAAGATAGAAAGAGACTTAAGTATATTAAAACATAACGCAATATCAGGCTGCTTGCAACTTGCAATATTTGATAAGGCAACCCAGCGCCCCAAACAGATTAACCTGTTTGCTGGCGAACAGACCCGCCTGACTGACATAGTCGGGCAGGTAGGCACCGCGGATGTTTACGCGGGTACGGGCAGCATAAGCCTAACCAAGCAGTATTTCTTTAAGGATCATTTGGGCAGTACACGCGTGGTATTAAACGATGCCGGGGCATGTTTTTCCGCACGCGACTATTACCCCTACGGCCAAACCCTGCGGGAGTACACCATAGGCACAACAAACCGCCGCTACCAGTTCAACGGCAAAGAGCGCGACATTGTACCGACTTGGATTACTCCATAGCAACATATTACAATGCCAAGCTTGGCGTGAGGCTAAGCGTGGACCCGTTACTTGATAAGTACCCGGGTTTAAACCCGTATAATTACTGTTTGAATAACCCGGTAAACTCAGTTGACCCGGATGGAAAAAAAGTTATCTTTGCTCAAGGGTCTTCGAAGGCATTCAAGGAAAATTATACAAAAACCGTTAACTATTTGAAAGAACACAATGCACTTGGTCCATTAGAGGTGATAATAAATTCAAAGGAGACAATAACTCTTCAGGAAGGTAAAATACCTAAATACACTCCAAAAACAAGGACAATTTCATGGGCTCCAAATAAAGGTATATTTACAAATTCGGGGAAAACAATTTCACCAGCAACCGTACTTGTAAATGAAGCCGACCATGCGGCTGCTCATATAAGCGATGCCAAAAAACTGATACAGCGCCAGAAGGAGAAAGATGATAACTATGGCAACAAGGAGGAAAAAAGAGTTATAACTGGATCGGAAACAGAAACAGCAAAGAAACTCGGTGAAATTGGGTCTTCTGATGTGACAAGAGAAGATCACGGGGGAAGTCTGATAAATACTGTTTCACCAACATCAACGGAGCAAAAAGTGGAAATTGAAATTAAACCAAAGGAGGAAACAAAATGAAAATTGCTTATAACCTATTTATTGTGTTCGTTCTCTTTGCTTTTCCAATATATTCGCAGAAATTGGATTCAATTGTTGTGAATTATATTGATTTTTACGATTTGACCGTTATAGACATTGATTGCTTATCATTTGAGTCATTACTGAAAGATGAACTCTTTGAATTTACAATTTGTAATAGAAGGGAGATTAATAAAATCTACAGATTAGTAAAAGCCTTGCACAAAGATTCGACGTTGTCTTCAATAGACACACGTTTGAAAATGAAAATATACTCCCAAAGAGACGGTTTGAATGAAATTTGTATGGGCTTACACACTGTTTATAAAGATGGAAACAGTTATTGTTTTTCTAAAAGGTTATTTGTATATATCGAAAAATTAAAGGCTAAATATAGTAGAAAAAAACGAGCCGGATAGATTCTGCATCAAACCAGGGCGATACCACTTACGGCTATACAAGAAATGACGCTGCAAATTATTATATTAAAGATCATCTGGGCAGTGTCCGTGCAACCATGCAGCGGAACACCACGATATTTGCCGAGGACACGTACCCGTTCGGGGCAAGTTCTCAGCGTTACGAGGATGGCGGCACAGCCCCGCAGCGCTTTGACTTCATCCACCAATGCTGTTGGACAAGCAGGAAAAGAGCGAGACCGCGAAAGCGGTCTGCATTACTTTTCCCAAGGGGATCCCTTCGGGAGGCGCAAGAAATTATGACAGTGATCTCGGCATTTGGTACGGCGTGGATCCGCTCGCGGACAAATATCCGGGGCTAAGCCCGTACAACTACTGCTTGAACAACCCGGTAAACGCTGTTGACCCGGATGGGATGGCAGTAGAAAAACCATTGGATACAGTACTTGATATAGCGTTTATTGCTTATGATATAGGGAAACTGGCATACGATAAAGCCACAACGGGAAAAACAAACAGGGAAGATTGGGCCGCCTTAGGCGCAGATGTGGTTTGTGCATTAACTCCTGTTGCTACCGGTGGTGGTATGGCTGTAAGAGGGGCGAACAAAGTTGATGATGCGGTTGATGCAGTACGGGTTGCAGAAAAGACAGGTAAAAAAACTTATGAAACATACAAAAAAACAAATCCCGAAACAGGTGAAGTTTATAACGGTTATACTGGTGGGACGGGGACACCACAGAAAAATGTTCAGAATAGGGATAGAAACCACCATATGAATAAAAAAGGATTTGAGCCAGCAATACTAGATAAATCTTCACCAAATAAAGCTGCTATTCGTGGTCAAACGGAATATAATAAAGAGTGGTGGTGCAAAATCTCAAGGGGGTACTTCCGGGAACACAAGAAATGCAGTGAGCCCAAAGAATAAAAATGCAAAGAATTATGATGATGCAGCAAGGAAAGAATTTGGAGAATAAAAGAAATGGCTAGACAGAGAAAAACTCCCGGCGCAATTTTAGAAATAAAAATTGATGATGAGTATTATTGTTATGCACAGACTTTACAGGCTTCAGGTACTGCTTTTTTTGATTACCATAGAAAAGAAAAGCTAAAAGATATTTCCAGCATAGTTAATTTACCGGTTCTTTTTATTGTCGCTGTTTACAATGATATAATAACCCAAGGCCATTGGTTAAAAGTCGGGAAACTCGAAATACGAGATGACTTAAAAGTGCCTCCGATGGAATTTATTCAAGATATGCATCATCCGGAGAAATTTGAGTTATACGACCCTAATACTGGTGCAATAATCCCCGCTACCAAAGAGGAATGTCGAGGTTTAGAAATATGTGCCGTTTGGGATCAACACCATGTAGAGCAAAGATTAAGTGATTATTATGCAGGGCGCCCAAACTATTTACAGGAAAAATATCGGAAAATAGTTGAGGATTAACGGTTGTCGGAAAGGTATTTAGTCGGGCAATACTAGATAAATCTTCATCAAATAAAGATGCTATTCGTGGGCAAGAACAACGGAATATTGTAAAAAGTGGTGGAGCAAAATCTTAAGGGGGTACTTCCGGGAACACAAGAAATGCAGTGAGCCCAAAG
>JACPGF010000418.1 GCA_016182615.1 Ignavibacteriales bacterium | reverse complement strand
TTTAAAGTTCCGTATTTTCGCAAGTCAAAAAAATAAAAGTTTTTTATGTATGTAGCTAAAGTTATCGGTAGTATTTGGGCTACAAAAAAGTTTGAAACATTGCACGGTCAGAAACTACTGATTATCCAACCCTTGAATGCAAACCTTGATAAAACAGGCGAGCCGATTATAGCGGTTGATACAGCAGGAGCAGGTGCCGGAGAGTATGTGTTATATGTAACTGCCAGCGAAGCAGTAATTCCCATGACGGTGGATTTTGCGCCGGTGGATGCTTCAATAGTTGGAGTAATTGATTCAATTTATAAAGAATAAACGGAGAAAAACGCGTGATTCTTTCAAGACAATATACTAATCGAGAAGATCAATCATTAGACAGATATTTCCAGGAAATTGGTAAAGTAAGTTTATTAACTCCGGATGATGAAATTGACCTCGCAAGAAAAATTAAAACCGGTGATCAGGGTGCGAAAGAGCGGCTGGTAAAGGCTAATTTACGTTTTGTTGTTAGTGTTGCTAAACAGTATCAAAACCAGGGGTTACCCCTGGGTGATTTAATTAACGAAGGAAATTTAGGGCTTATTAAAGCAGCGGAAAGATTTGATGAAACCCGTGGTTTCAAATTTATTTCTTACGCGGTTTGGTGGATTCGCCAGTCAATCCTTCAGGCTATTTCAGAAAAATCGAGGATGGTTCGTTTGCCGCTAAATAAAGAAAGCGATATACGAAAGATTCTTGATGCATACAATGATTTAGAGCAGGAACTGGAGCGCGAACCAACCCCGGTTGAATTAGCCCAACGCCTTGAAATGGATGTTAAAGAAGTTGCAGATATCCTTAAGAGTTCCGGCCGCCACGTCTCGGTGGATGCACCTTTCGCGCAAGGTGAGGAAAACTCTTTGCTGGATGTTTTGCAAAACGACAAACTACCCTCACCCGATCAGATACTGATGAGTGAATCTTTGAAGACTGATATTGAAAGAGCACTCTCTACTCTTACTGAAAGAGAAGCTGAAGTTATCCGTTTGTACTTTGGCCTCAACAGAGACCACTCGATGACGCTTGAAGAAATTGGAGAAAGGTTTAATCTAACCCGCGAGCGGGTACGCCAGATTAAAGAAAAGTCCATTCGCAGATTGCGTCATGCTTCGAGAAGTAAGCACTTACGGTCCTATCTGGGATAAAAATCTCATATATACTTGGGCCTAAAAGGCCTTTTATAACCATCGAATAAGGAGAAATCTACGGTAAGTAATTACCTTTGGATTGGATTCTCCTTATGGTGTTTTGTAAACTTAAGGAAGGTTTTGTATGAATCGAATTATACTCCCTATTGCCATTGTTTTATTCGTTTTAGTTTTGTTTACCGGATGTGCATCCACATCTTCCGGTATGCGTTATGGTTCGGGCAAAGAGGAAAGCTCACGCAAAAGCAGTGTTGTAACAGATACAAGTGCTGCCAGTAATTTCCGTAACCAGCAACTCGCTGATGAATCTTCAGAGGAAACAGACGAGGCGGAGCCGGTTGCCACACAGCGGTACGATTTCGCTTCCACTTTTAATGAAGCTGCCAGAAAATCGACAGCCGGGTTACATGCTAACTTTGCGGATGCCGTTGACGGCATGAAAATGGCAATCGTTAAATATGACCAAACTCCGTATCAATACGGCGGCAATGACCTGGATGGTATAGACTGCTCAGGATTTACCTTAAATGTTTATGCACAGGCATTTAACGAAAAGCTTCCCCGCTCGGCACGTGAGCAGTACCAAGTTGGCGAGACGATTAGCAGCAGGGAGGACTTGAAGTTTGGCGACTTGGTGTTTTTTAATACACGCCGCAGGGTTCGCCCAGGGCATGTTGGCATATATATCGGTGATAATAAATTCGTACATGCCAGCAGTTCGTACGGTGTTAAAATTTCATCACTCGATGAAGACTACTACAACAGAAAATACATGGGTGCCCGCCGCGTTTTGCAAATAGAGCCATTAGAAGCCGGAAGATAATCCAAAATAACACGAAGCACGTTCCATGTGCCATCATGGGGTTTGTGTTTACTCGCAAATTTTTAGGATGCCTGCAACCACTAAAAAAAATTATTAAAAATTGTGATTTGCAGTTTAGGATGTAGTATTTGCATTCGTAGGTGGTTTAAAAAGCAAAAAGCATATTTACCGGTTAGCTGCCGTTAAATATGCTTTTTTTATTTTCTTTGGGTTTAAGTTCCTTTTGGAAGGAAATTAATCTTCAACCTGTACTAAATACCGGTCAACACCCTGTGCAAAAGATGATTTCGGATAATCGCGTTTAATGGCTTCGAATAAATCTTTTGCTTCGGCTTTTTTGCCTGACTCAAGATAATTTATACCCGCGTTTAATAAATACTGTGGATTAAGGACGTTGTCCGCATCAACTTTAGAAGCTTTCAGGAATAACTCAGCAGCTTTTGCAATATCATTCTGCGCTTCATAACACCCGGCCATACCGGCATAGGCAGCTGCCTGTAAAAAGTCGTTTCCGCCGCTATAATCGTCATAAACCTTTAATGCCAAATCAAATTTCTTGAGATTGAAGTATGAATGAGCCAGGAAAATTTTTGCAGTTTCGCCATAGTTGGTTGAGCCGTACTCGTCAACAATTTTTTTAAAGCCCTTGTTCTTTGTACCAACTTTACCGTCAATGGCTTCCTGGAAAGCACCCATTTCGTAAACAGGCATAACTTGAGCTAATTCAAAACTAGCGGTTTCGTTACTGCTCTTTCTGTTGCTTTGGAAAAGAATATAGGCAACAACAATAATTGCTACGGCGGCAACGCCAATTGCAATATTCTTTTTAAAATGTTCTAAAAAAGTCCAGGCTTTCATTGAGAATTCAACAAGCTTATCCTCGCGGATTTCTTTCCTTGTACCTTTATGTTGATTGGGCATTCGTCTATCCTTATTAATTTAATTATTCAATTGCGCTATTTAACAACATGGATGTGATTAGAAAAAATCCATGCCTTTTTATGTAATAAAACCTCAACTCTGTATGCACCCGGCTCATGTATTGTAAACATGCTGTTTTTCTGTTCACTAACAGCAATAATCTTTCCGTTTAACAGAAGCTTTGTAACTGAGCCTTCAACGGGAGAAATGGCTTGAAGAGTCATTTCCGGAATGAATGTAACAGTACTGCCCATCATCGAGCAAATACCGTTCTGATCTGCAAAAAACCTGAATCCCGTTGCGTCATGAACATTATCGTTGGCAACAAAACAGTTGCCCTGCTCTAACGCGTGCAAGATTATTTTTGAAGCCGAATCAACTCCTTCCGGAGTATTCCGAACTTCATAATTTGAACCTGTTAAAATATGGGTTCTGATTGATTTGAACAATACTTTATATGGAAAAACTTCAACTTCAAACAAGCCAAGAACATTTACTTTGTGGGCGTGTGCATCAACCCCGCCAATGGCAACCACTTTTCTTTGCTTGTTCAATTCATCCCACATTGCCAAAGTTTCCATCGGGGGAGCAGACACTGTTTTAAGGGGGTGAAGAAATGATTCGTACTTGTTCTGTTCGGTTAAATTTTCCATCCACTCGGACATATGGTTCCAGATTTCGATGCCATGAATTTCAGGGCAATCCCATTCTGTCCAAGGATAGGGCGGATGTTCTTTCATACTGCTGCGTTTTTCGTGCGGGTGCGCGGTAAAGCCAAAACCACCGTCTTCCTTAATCTTCCTGACATATTCTTTAGCACGCATGCGTGTTGGATAGGTTTTGTTTACCCGCAGTGCAAGGTAATGATTTTTGTTCTCTTTATCATTTATTTCATAGCCCACAAGAAGCAATGAATTTCCATAAAACTTTTCAGCTCCCTCGTTTTTTGCACGTAAAGTATTATGATCGGTAAGAATAATGTAATCCAAACCGATTTCTTTAGCAGCCTTTGTTATTTCCTCTATGGTGCCGGTGCCATCCGAATAAGATGAGTGCATATGAATTGCGCCGACAAGTTCCGTTACGTGCATACAACAATAAAAAGTGAAAAAATAATATCCCCTAATATACAAATATTAGAAACGAGTCGATATATCAATAAATAATCTTTGGCTGTTTCCCGTCGATTCTATTAATCCCTCGTAGTTGCATGAAAGGGTCAGGAAATCGGTTAAGGGATAGGAAACTGAGCCGTAAATGGTGCTTTGATTGTAAACAGTTTTTGTTGCTGCATACGTTGACTGAAACAAACGGTACCCAGCTTGCGTATATAATCCATTGAAAAAGTTTTTCGTAAAAGATATATCGGCTGTGCCGCCTTTTAAATAGGCGCTGTTTATATACGAGAAGTTGCCTGATACATCGGTTTCGATAAACGGAAGATTGTTGTAATAAACATA
>JACPGF010000417.1 GCA_016182615.1 Ignavibacteriales bacterium | reverse complement strand
GATGCCGGTGATGTGAACGGGAATTGGCAGGGAAAAAAGTTCTTACTGAGCGATCCAGATCACGATTCGGTTTACTCTGCTACGGCACACTTCTCCGATACTTGCATCGGGAAAACCTACAATTATAAATTTGTTATGCATGAAGTTTGGGAACCAACCCCAAACCATTTATTCACTTTAACAAATGCCTTACATCAGGAACTTACTGCATACTACTTTGCCAATGACACAATTTTCAAGCAAACCGTAATAAATACAATTAACTTCACTGCCGATTTAAGTGATATGCTTGGGATCGGGCCTGGATATTTCAATTCGAATCAGGACTCTATAAATATCGCTGGTTTGGATTGGGATGGTTTAGGAACATATATCTCCGGTAACAGACGGTTAACCGAAGTAGTATATCCTCCAAATCGGTTTAAAACAACTCTCACGATAAAAGGACCTGCATGTGATTCGACAAAATGGAAATTCCGTTTGATGCCGGATAGCCTTTTTACCAATGGAGGATGGGAATTTGGTGAGGATCACTGGTTCAAATACCGGAATGATGGCGATACAATTACTCTCCCTGAGTTAAAACCGAATTACGGGTCACCACCTCCTTGGTTTTACGGAACAGCCTTATTTACTTGTAATATGAATAATTCCCCAAAAAACAGATATAATGGTGAGAGTATTCCGGTTAATCAGATTAATTTTATTGGTCTAAAAGGTGGCACCGAGGTACTTGGCAATTGGAGTGGTGACTGGAAAGCAAATGATACAATAACTTCTCCACCTACAATGCTTGTTTTGAATGATGATGGATATATGGGTGATGTTGTTGCTGGCGATGGAATCTGGTCCAGGCTAGTTTACTTTCCGGAATATACTGGCAGCGGATTGGTTCAGTTCAGATACGCGTGCATGTATCCAGGAGCAGATACCATTAATGGAGGAGTATCACCATTGGACAATGAAGCTTATTTTGGGGAACAACATTGGCTAAAACTGCAGAATTCTCCGACAATCATTGTGACCAATCAAGTTTGGGGTCTAATGGTTGGTGTTATCAGTGATGACAACTCAGTTAAAGTTGCTGATTTTTCGTTAGGTCAAAACTATCCTAACCCGTTCAACCCAACCACAAATTTCACCTATTCAATTCCAGTAGATGGTAATGTTAGCCTTAAAGTTTACAACTCGATGGGTGAGGAAGTTGCCACGGTCTTCGAGGGTTTCCAACATGCCGGTAAATGGAATGCGTCTCTAAATGGGTACGGACTTTCAAGTGGAGTTTACTTTTACACGCTTCGAGCTGGAAAATTTTCAGCCACCCGTAAAATGCTTTTAGTGAAGTAATTGTAAAATAGTGACACATGGAGATTTTTCGAAATGAAAATTATTTATAGTTTTATGTATTACATAAAAGGTGGATTGTGAAAAAGTTAATTCTCATTTTGATTGGTATAACCGGTTTAACATTTGCTGGAAATATTCAGGTTATGTTTCGTGTTAATATGAACATGCAAATAAGGATTGGATACTTCCATACTGTCGATACACTTGTTGTCAGGGGCGATTTCCAGATTGACGCAGGAGACAGCATTGTTTGGAAGGGAAACCGTTTCATACTCGCGGATGTTGACGGTGATTCGGTTTATACTCTCTCTGCGGTATTTCCGGATTCGCGAGCAGGAAAAACTTACAATTTCAAATTTGTTATGCATGAAGTTTGGGAACCAACCCCAAACCATTCGTTTATATTGGAAAATGTCCTTACTCAAAACCTTCCGGTTTACTATTTTGCGAATGATTCAATCTCAAAAACTATGGTAACCAATTCAATCAGGTTTACTGCTAATTTGGGTGATATTTACGGCACAGGGATGGGTGTTTTCGATCCCAATCAGGATTCAATACTCGTGTACGGGTTAGACTGGGAAAATCTTGGTATTATAGTCAGCGGTGAGCGAAAATTAATGGAAGTATTAAGCCCGGCGAAGAGATTTAGAACTACTTTGCGGGTAAAGGGCCCATTAGGTGATTCAACAAAATGGAAGTTCCGAGCTCTTCCGGAGGTCCGTTTTAAGGATTCTGGCTGGGAATCAGGCCCAGACCGTTGGTTCGTTTATACTACAGATTCTGTTGGTACAGTTCTTCTGCCTGAAATAAAACCCCTTGTTACTCCCTATGTCCCCCCGACAACAATTCCGATTACGTGCCGTTTTTCAATAAATATGGGTTTGCATCCTTTGAACCGGTACAACAGAGAACCAATTCCTGTTGACCAGATTGAATTCGTTGGCATAAAAGGGGGAGATCCGGCAATTGGCAACTGGGGAGGTAATTGGACTGTAAGTGATACCACGGGGCCAAATCCAACTCTTATTCTTTTAAACGATAAAGGCCTTGATGGCGATCTTACTGCCAATGACAAAATTTGGTCCCGGAATGTAATATTCCCGGTTGGGAGTAATACTGGCAAGAGCGAATATAAATTTGGCTGCATGTATCCGGGTGCGGATACGGTTAACGGGGGATTTGAACCATTAGACAACGAAGCGGGAGATGGTCTCAATCATTGGTTTCAATTATCAAATACTCAGCCCACAATTAGTTCAAATCAGTATTGGTCGCTTCAGCCTGTTGAGAAAACGGAGTCAGCATTTGATTGTTTTAAAATATCACAGAATTATCCTAACCCGTTTAATCCGGTAACAAAATTTACTTATTCAGTTCCGGCGGATGCCCATGTTAACCTGACACTTTATAATATAATGGGTGAAAAGGTGTTAACAATTTTTGACGGCTTCCAGCATGCTTCTGATTATGAAGCGGTTATCGATGGTTCTCAGCTTAGCAGCGGTGTGTATTTTTGTAAGCTGCGCTCAGGATCTTATTCAGGGACAATTAAAATGGTTTTAATGAAATAAACCGAATTAGTAATTTATGTTATACTATAAGCAACAGGTTTTATCAGCACACAATACATAATTCGGGTAAAATTCAGAACCCCGGCAGGGGTTCAATCTTTATAGAAAATCGGAACAAAAAAAATCTCTCAACTCCGTCAGGAGTTGAACTTTAAGGATTTAGCCCACTGGAAATTAGGATGAAAATTTCAGGTGCTCCTAAAATAAATAATCCGTTCAGATGATTTTCACCGGGATTTATACAAGATGTTTTCTTAATTTTATAAAGATTTTTTAACTGATTCTTGAAATGATATGCAGAAAAATTTCAGCCCCAAAGAAAACTACGAAAAAACCCGCCGGTTAATTGGATATATACCATTAAACAAAGCAACACAAAGTGATTACGTTAGAATCGGGTTCATGTCCGGACTTGAAGTACATCAACAATTGCTGACAAAAGAAAAATTATTTTGCAGATGCCCAGCCGGTGTTTTCCAGAAGGGTGACGAGCATGACGCTGAGCTGATAAGGCACATGCGCCCGACACTGAGTGAACTCGGGGAGTATGACGGGACAGCCTTGATGGAGTTTAAAACCAAAAAGAATATTGTCTATCACATTAAAAACGAGACAGCTTGCACCTATGACGTGG
>JACPGF010000416.1 GCA_016182615.1 Ignavibacteriales bacterium | reverse complement strand
TAAATGGGTACGGACTTTCAAGTGGAGTTTACTTTTACACGCTTCGAGCTGGAAAATTTTCAGCCACCCGTAAAATGCTTTTAGTGAAGTAATAATAAATTTGAGGAGTAATACATGAAAAACTGTTTATTGTTGTTAGTGTGTATTTCAAGCTTTATCTTTGCCGGAACTGTTCAGGTTACCTTCCGTGTAAACATGAAAATGCAGATGAGGAGGGGAAATTTTTTGTCATCTGATTCGGCCGTTGTCCGCGGTGATTTCCAAATTGATGCCGGTGATGTAAACGGGAATTGGCAGGGGAACAGGTTCTTACTGAGCGATCCTGATAACGATTCGATTTTCTCGGTTACAACGCACTTCTCCGATACTTGCATCGGGAAAACCTACAATTATAAATTCGTTATGCATGAAGTTTGGGAACCAACCCCAAACCATTTGTTCACTTTAACAAATGCCTTGCATCAGGAACTTACTGCATACTACTTTGCCAATGACTCAATATTCATGCAAGCCGTAATAAATACAATTAACTTCACTGCCGATTTAGGTGATATGCTTGGAACCAGCACCGGGCATTTCAATTCGAATCAGGACTCTATAAATATCGCTGGTTTAGATTGGGATGGTTTAGGAACATATGTTTCCGGTAACAGGCGGTTAACCGAAGTAGTATATCCTCCAAAACGGTTTAAAACAACCCTCACGATAAAAGGGCCTGCAGGTGATTCGACAAAATGGAAATTCCGTTTGATGCCGGAGAGCCTTTTTACCAATGGAGGATGGGAATTAGGTGAAGACCACTGGTTCAAATTCCGGAATAATGGCGACACAATTACTCTCCCTGAGATGATTCCTAATTATGGGTCACCATTTATCGGGTTTAATGGAACAGCTCTGTTTACCTGCAATATGAATAATGCACCAAGAAACAAATATAATGGGGAATTGATCCCGGTTAACCAAATCGGTTTTGTTGGCCTGAAGGGCGGGACTGCTAAATTGGGTAATTGGGGCGGAAACTGGACAACTAATGATACAGTAGGCAGCTCTCCCAGTTTGATAAAACTGAATGATAACGGAATAAACGGCGATCTTTTGGCTAATGATAATATTTGGTCTTGTTTAGTTGAATTCCCGGAATTGATTCCCGGTGGAAAAATTGAATTCAAGTACGCCTGCATGTATCCGGGAGCAGATACGGTTAATAACGGTGTTGCTCCTCTTGATAACGAGGGGGCTTTCGGGCAAAACCATTGGATCAATCTGAGGGGTGCTCCCGCCTCTATTGTGACTAATCAGATTTGGGGACTTATGGTTGGAGTTATTAGCGGTGACAATTCGACTACCGTTGCTGATTTTTCGTTAGGTCAAAACTATCCTAACCCGTTCAACCCGGCAACTAATTTTACCTATACAATTCCAGTAGATGGTAATGTTAGCCTTAAGGTTTACAACACAATGGGCGAAGAAGTTGCTGCGGTCTTCGATGGTTTCCAGCATGCTGGTAAATGGAATGCAACTATAAATGGGTACGGACTTAGCAGTGGTGTATATTTCTATACCCTCCGAGCCGGCAACTATTCAGGCTCCCGTAAAATGCTTTTAGTGAAGTAATAATAAATTTGAGGAGTAATGCATGAAAAATTGTTTATTGTTGTTACTATGTATTTCAAGCTTTATCTTTGCCGGAACTGTTCAGGTTAGCTTCCGTGTAAACATGAAAGTGCAGATGAAGATGGGATATTTCTTAATATCTGATACAGCCGTTGTCCGCGGTGATTTCCAAATTGATGCAGGTGATATAAACGGGAATTGGCAGGGAAAAAAGTTTTTACTGAGCGATCCCGATCACGATTCGGTTTACTCTGCTACGGCACACTTCTCTGATACTTGCATCGGGAAAAACTACAAGTATAAATTTGTTATGCATGAAGTTTGGGAACCAACCCCAAACCATTTGTTCACTTTAACAAATGCCCTGCATCAGGAACTTACGGCGTACTACTTTGCCAATGACTCAAATTTCAAAGCCACTGTAATTAATACAATTAATTTCACAGCCGATTTAAGTGATATATATGGAACAGGTTATGCATATTTCGACCCCAATCAGGACTCCGTTCTTATCGCAGGGTTGGATTGGGATGGATTAGGGACATATATTTCCGGTAACAGACGGTTAACCGAAGTTGTTAATCCTCCAATGCGATTTAAAACAACGCTCACGATAAAAGGTTTTTCGGGTGATTCGACAAAATGGAAATTCCGGGTATTTCCGGAAGCAAAGTTTAGAAATACAGGATGGGAATTAGGTGATGACCGCTGGTTCAAGTTCCGGAATGAAGGCGATACGATTACACTACCTGAGTTAAAACCGAATATTGAAACAATTTTTTCCTGGCCAATAACTGTACTTTTCACCTGCAATATGAACAGCACACCGAAAAACAGATACAATGGTGAAAGTATTCCTGTCAATCAGATTAACTTTATCGGACTTAAAGGTAGCCATCACTTACTTGGCGGTTGGTATGGTGACTGGAAAGTGAGTGATACTACTCATTCAATGCTTGTTTTAAATGATAATGGATACTCGGGTGATGTTGTAGCCGGCGATGGTATCTGGTCCAGACTGGTAGTATTTCAGGGAATTTCTCCTGAATACTTTATTGCATATAAATACGCGTGCATGTATCCGGGAGCAGATACTGTCAATGGAGGCGTTACTCCGCTGGACAATGAAGCTCCTTTTGGGAAGTATCATATTATTGTCGAGGCGCATCCTTCTCCAACAACTATTGTTACTAATGAGGTTTGGGGTCTTCTGGTTGGTGTTATTTGTGATGACAACTCTGCTAAAGCTGCTGATTTTTCATTAAGCCAGAACTATCCCAATCCTTTTAACCCGACAACTAATTTCAGCTATACTATTCCTATGGATGCAAAAGTTAGTCTTAAAGTTTACAACTCGATGGGTGAGGAAGTTGCCATGGTCTTCGAGGGTTTCCAACATGCCGGCAAATGGAATGCATCTATAAATGGGTACGGACTTTCAAGTGGAGTTTACTTTTACACGCTTCGAGCTGGAAAATTTTCAGCCACCCGTAAAATGCTTTTAGTGAAGTAATAATAAATTTGAGGAGTAATACATGAAAAACTGTTTATTGTTGTTAGTG
>JACPGF010000065.1 GCA_016182615.1 Ignavibacteriales bacterium | reverse complement strand
TGGCAAGGGTCAGAGGTGTGAACGATAAAGACCTTTTCCTTTACAGACTCTTTAAACTCTATGCGTAACACTTTTGCCACCGATTTTGGATTTGAACCAAAATATTATTAAGCCAGACTTGTAAGCGAATTAAAAAAACGTATTTTAGTATTTTGTTCTGAAGTCTCGATTTATTTATAACAATCTTTTGCTATAATTGATTATCAGGATAAAGAAATATTTCTGGTATTTCAGAGCATTCTGATTTACTTTTTCTCTCAGTAATGCAAAAACGATTTTCATTAATTTAGCAAAGGAATTTGCCTTGGCAACAGCACAGCCACAGCGCCAGCTTGGTTTTTGGAAAAGCACTGCGATCATAATCGGCGCTGTTATAGGTGCCGGAGTATTTATGAACATACCGCTTGTTGCTAAACAAGCAGGCAGCCCGGCAATAATGGTGCTTATTTGGCTTATCGGTGGACTTGTTTGGATACCACAGATAGCTATTCTCGCGGAAATGGGTACGGCGTATCCAAACCAAGGTGGACCGTATTACTTTATTTACAAGGCGGGCTCTCCATTTCTGGCATTTATGTACACATGGACTGCCTTTCTAACAAGTGACACACCGACAATTACCATTATAGCGCTTATGGCAGCCACAGCCGCATCATTTTTATCTCCGTTACTTCATGAGCCATTCTATGCCAAATTGTTTGCAGCAAGCCTGATACTATTGTTTGCCGCGATTCAAGTGAGGAATGTAAAAACAGGCGGTACCGTTCAGATTGTTTTGACTCTTTCTAAAGTATTACCATTAGTTATCATTATCATCCTTGGATTGTTCTTTTTGAGATCAGGGAATTTTTACATACAGCCTGTTAAAACAGATGTTACCGATTTAAATATTTTCTCAGCTCTTACAACCGGAGTTTCAACAACAATTTGGGCTTACGCGGGTTTTTTGAATATTTTATACATGGCAGGTGAGGTAAAGGAGCCGGGAAAAACTTTACCCCGGAGTTTAATTCTATCATTGGGATTTGTTATAATCGCTTACGTGTGCATCAGTCTTGCAGTTTCATTTATAATTCCTTTCTCTGAGATTCTGAAAATACCATCTGGTGAGTATGTTAATCCATTTTTGTATATACCTTGGTTAAAAAACTCAGCGGGTACCATTTTTTCCATTATGTTCTTCATTTCTATGCTGGGAGTACTTAATTCAGTTATTATGACTCAGCCGCGGCTGGAGTACGCGATGGCAAACGATGGATTATTTTTTAAGCAGTTTGGCAGTCTGCATGAAAAGTATTTAACTCCAGTCTTTTCTATCTGGGTACAAGCCGCTATCGCGATTGCACTTTTTTTATTGCAAAATGTCGAAGCGATGCTTGGTTATTTTACGTTATCGTATGTATTGCAAAATGCATTGGTCTATATTGCTATATTCAAACTTCGTAGCAGACCGGATTATCACCCTTTATACAAACTACGGTTTTGGAAATTCCCGGCAGGTATTTCAGTCGTAATTCAGATATCACTCGCGTATGGAGCAATTATTGCATATCCGGTTTCCGGAATACTGGCTTGTACGGTGCTGATTTTTACTGGCCTCCCAACCTATTTGTACTTTAAAAACACGAACAGCAGATAACTGACTTCTAGGCCGCATATACGCGATTATTTAGTTAATATTTCATGCTTTACATAAGATATTTCAGTGCAGCTGCTAACTATTTGCTTCAACATATTTTTTGAAATTGTCAAGTATGGCCTGCCATCCGGCCTTTTGTAAATCTAAAGAATTTACTGTTTCCGCCTCAAAAGTCTCAATGATCTTTGAAGCATTATTATCAGTTAAAAAAGTAATACTTACCTTCCTGTCATCATCGGTCAAGTACTCAATCATTTCAAAGTTTTTTACAACAGTATATGTTCCTGTAAAGTCAAAACTTGTGCTGCTGTCTTTTGCAGCCATGGTTGTTTTAAACCTGCCATTTACCTGAACATCATTTTCAGCATAGGGTGCATGCCAGTCATCCGACGCAAAGCACCAGTTAACAATGTGACCGGGGTTTGTCCAGTAATCCCAAACCCTCTCCACCGGTGCCGTGATCAAAGTTTCAACAGTTATTTTATCTTTTTTAGTTTCCATATTTTTATTCTCCATTAAAATGGTAAAAATTTCTATTTTCTCATTTATTTGGCACTAAGGTTTAATAGTACCGACAAAATTGTAAGCATTATTATCACATATAGTCAAATCAGTAAAATCCACATAGTTATCACCGTTTAAGTCAGTTTGCGCATATCCGGAAGTGAAATTATAAGCATCATTATCAATCAGGGTCATATCCGAAAAATCGACAAAACCATCCTGATTAACATCTCCGCTATACAAACACCATTTCGTCCCTTTTTTAACCAAGTTGTTCCCGTAAGCTTTGGAGGAATCGTTTGAAAAATCATAGCTATAGGTATTTCCCTTTACCATAGATTCACCACCGGCTTTACTCCATATCTCGATTGAATTCCGGTGCTTCACGACGAGGTAATAAGTCCCGCTTGGTGCTTTCGAAAAAGTGAGATTGCTGGTAAATGTCAGTGAGTCGATAATTCCCGTTGCTGAATCAATGTAACTATAAGGTGAGGTAATGCCAGCTAAATAAAGCTTAACAGTATCACGCATGTTCAATTTGTTCA
>JACPGF010000408.1 GCA_016182615.1 Ignavibacteriales bacterium | reverse complement strand
GGAGAGGAGATTTAGAGGTGAGGGCTTTCCAGTTAAAGTGAAGTTCTTACAAATGGAAATCCTTAAGTTGACAGCATTGCCTTGCGAAGGAGAGGGAAAAAGGGTGAGGTAGATTTGTTTTAGCGGCATTAACACTGCCTAAAACGATTCCCCCGCTTCGCCGCGGCGAACCTTGCGAAGGTGATTATGGATGGGGTTTTGTTTTGTGATTTACCTTCCGTGCAAAAAGGATGGATAAAAAATTTTATTGTAACTAAACAGAAACGTGTATGTATAAAAAACTAATAAACGCTGTTCTTATTTTATTTGTAGTAACGCTGCCAGTGCTGGCACAGCCCGCGGCCGGACCAGTTGTTACTTTAAAAAGTTATTTATCTTTCGACCGTGTTAATGCAGGGTCTGAAGTTAAGCTTGCTGTTAAAATTACCGTGGCTGATTCATGGCACATCAACTCCAACAAGCCGAAGGAAGATTTTCTCGTTCCAACAGAGCTTGTCATCGAGGGTGTAAAGGGAGCAGCACTTGCATCCGTGGCTTACCCTGATGCGCAGGATATAAAGCTTGAGATTTCAGATGTCCCCGTTTCGGTGTACGAGCATGAATCATACGCCGGGGGAATAATTAAAATCTCAGATTCACTGCCGGTTGGTGAGTATAAACTCGTCGTTAAACTTAACTATCAGGCGTGTAACAATCAAACCTGTCAGGCTCCCACGGAAGCTGTTGATACGGTTGTTCTGAAAGTTGTTGACAAAACCGAAAGCGTCGCGGAAGTAAACGCCGAAATCTTCAAGAACATAGCCATTAGTTATACCGCTCCCGCGGCGGCTGAAGTGTCCGAGGAAGACAGCTTGTTTAAAAAGCTTGAGAGCAGCGGCCTGTTCATCAGTTTAATTATCGTGTTTTTTGGCGGCCTTGCTTTAAACCTTACACCGTGCGTCTATCCGCTGATTCCGATAACTATTGGCTATTTTGGCGGGCAGAGTGAAGGAAGCACGGGCAGGCTCGCAATGATGGGTCTGCTCTACATGCTCGGCATAGCGTTAACCTATTCCGTTGTTGGCGTGGTAACAGCGTTAAGCGGAGCCGTATTCGGTGCGCTCCTGCAAAGCCCAATAGTTATACTTGCTATCGTGGCTGTTCTGTTCGGGCTTTCACTTAGCATGTTTGGCGTGTACGAGTTTAAGATGCCTGACTTTCTGGTGCAAAAAACCGGTGATGCGAAATCGGGTCTGTTCGGCGCTTTTTTTATGGGTTTAACAATGGGTATTGTTGCAGCTCCCTGCATCGGGCCTTTCGTGCTTGGTTTAGTAACATGGGTGGCTGCCAAAGCTGATCCGCTAAGGGGTTTCCTGTTGTTCTTCTCGTTAGCATTAGGACTTGGCTCACCGTATTTCGTTCTAGCACTTTTCTCCGGTAAAATTAAAAAGCTGCCCCGCTCCGGTGTGTGGATGGAGGCTATCAAACATATCTTTGGATTTATTCTCATTGGTATGGCTATCTATTTCGGCCTGCCGTTATTGCCCAAATCATTCTCCGGTTATGTACTGCCGGTGTTTATGATTGGCTCCGGTTTGTACCTGATTATTTTCGAGAAAGCCGGGAATAACCTGAAGGGATTCAGAACCTTTAAGATCGTTCTTTCAGTAGTTGTTATAGCGCTTGGTGCGTTCCTGCTTGTACCGGAAAAAATAAACTCCATAGCATGGGAAAAATATACCGATAAAACACTCGAAGCAGCATCACAAGAAAAGAAGCCGGTTATTATCGATTTTTATGCCGACTGGTGCATTCCCTGCAAAGAACTTGATAAATTGACATTCTCGAAAGATAACGTTATTGCTGAGAGCAAACGATTTGTAGCACTTAAGGCTGATATGACAAAATCAGTTTCGCCTGAAGTGGAAGCACTTAAAAACAAGTTTAATATCCGCGGTGTACCCACCGTAATACTTTTGGATGCAAACGGCAAAGAAGTACAGAGAATAACCGGCTATATGCCCGCCGAAAAATTCCTGCCGCTGATGCAGCAGGTAAAATAAGCAATTGCAAAAAAGGCCGCCTTGAAATGGCGGCCTTTTTTTTAGGACGATTCACTTGTAAACTACATCTTGTTTTAGCTTATCCCAAAATTTTAAATACCGCATCCACCCTGCCTAACGGGGCGGATATTTGCACTCCGGCAACTTCCTTCCGTATATGGTCCAGAGTTTCCCTCGCGATGCTAACCCCTTCATCAAACGCGGCTTCTTTACTTTCCGTTTTGCGCATGCGCTCAAGAATTTCGGCAGGTACCGATGCCCCCGGAACCTCATTATTCATAAACTCGGCGTTACGGTAAGAGACTAAAGGCCAGATGCCGCAAATAAGCGGAATATTTATATGCTCAACCCGTTTCAGGAATGCTTCAAATATTCTGATGTCAAACACCGGCTGCGTAATCATAAACTCGGCACCGGCTTCAATTTTCCAATCTAAACGGCGGAGTTCCTCATCCAGATTAATTGCACCCGGGTTAACACCTACTCCTGAACAAAACCCGGTCGGCTCCCCTATAGGGTTGCCTGTTAAGTCCAGGCCATGATTAAGCCGCACGATAAGGTTAGTTAAACCAATCGCATCAATATCAAATACTGCAGTCGCATCAGGATAGTTGCCAAGTTTTGGCGGGTCCCCGGTAATTGCCAAAATGTTTCTTATGCCCAATGCCCAGGCACCAAGCAGGTCGGACTGCATACCGATGACGTTTCTGTCACGGCAGGCGTAGTGCAATACTGTTTCAATGCCAATTTCACGCTGTATCAACACGGATAGCGAAAGAGCAGACATTCTTGCTGAAGCCCGCGGCCCGTCGGGGATATTAATAGCGTCTATGCCAAAGTGAAAAATTTTCCTGGCCTTCTCAAGCTCTTTTACCGGATTAACGCCCTTGGGCGAGGTAAGCTCAACCATCCGGACAAAATCTTTACGCGCAAGATGTGTCGATAGGCGGCTCTTCTCATTTTTTTCATAAACCTTAACCTGCGGCGGCTCATGAATTTTCAATTCATGTTTCCCCGTATCCATGCGTTTGCTGGGCTGCAGAGCCTGCACCGCGCGGCGGATTGCACGTATATGCGAGGGGTTTGTTCCGCAGCAGCCGCCAACAACAGCGGCACCTGATAAGATAAACCGCTTGGCATATTCGGCCAGATACTCCGGGGAGGCCATGTACATATTTCTGCCGCCAACGTTTTGCGGAATTCCTGCATTCGGCTGTATGGAAATGGGGATTGAAGTAAGCGGCTTGATGTTCTCAAGCGCGTCTAGCATCAGTTTTGGACCCACCGAGCAATTCAGACCGATGACATCAACTTTCATGGTCTGCACATGCTCAACAAAGGTTTCCAAAGGCGCTCCGTTAACCAGGTTGCCTTCGTCATTAATTGTTACCTGTGCAATCAGTGGTATATCCGGGTTTAGTTCACGCACTGCTGTAATAGCCTGCATTAACTCGGGTACGGAAGCAAAACTTTCCAGTATTATCAGGTCAACACCACCATCCAGCAAACCCTGCAAATGTTCCTTAAACGCGTCTTTGGCTTCATCAAAACCAAGTTTGCCAAGGGGTTCAATCTGCACGCCTAGCGGCCCTACTGACCCGGCAACAAAAACCCGGTCACCGGCAACAGCACGGGCAATTTCGGCACCGCGCTTGTTTATCTCGTATAATTTACTTTCCAGTCCATGTGGTGTCAGCTTAAACCGGTTTGCGCCATAGGTGTTGGTCTCGATGACATCCGCGCCCGCGGCAACGTATTCTTTGTGGACTTCGGTAACCAGTTCGGGATTGGTAAGGTTTAATTCATCAAAACAGCGGTTAATATAAATACCCTTCTCGTACAGAAGCGTACCGGTACCGCCGTCAAAAACAATAATTTCGTTTTCTAATTTATCTCTAAACGTTTTCATGGTGTTTTATCATTATATAAAGTTTAATCAGGTAAACGGTAATGTAAGAAAATAGCCTGAATAATTATAAATTATGAAATATAAATTATGAATTGGTGAAATTTGAATTCCTAATATAAGGTTCGGGGTTCACCGGATTTTTACGTGAAGTTTTATAATCTTAGACAGAATTGAATTGAATTCGAAAACTATTATTCCACTCGTATGGATTTGTTATTTTCGAACATGAGATCAGGTTCCATACCTTTCCCGGATACCGTAGGTATCCAATTTTTGTAGAATATACAATCAAAGGGGGAGTCCAACTCCCCTAGGAGTTGAATATATTATAGAAAATTTACAAAATGAACATGCGCAGCGGTATAAGGGAAACTCTCAATAGCATGTTTTCATGTTTCCCACATGGAATTGTTCGTATTTTACATGGATTTTTAACTGCGCTTTTGTTCAACTCCTGACGGAGTTGTGGGGTGTTTTGGGTGCCAATTATTCTATAAGAATTGGACACCTCCGGCGTCCATTGCCGGATTATAGGGAATACTACTACTTACTTGTAAAATGATATTCGGTTTACTTTTTTATTAAATATAAAGCGGTTAAAAAAACAGCATGTTTTATATCAACATTTTGCTCAAATATTAGAATCGATTCCCTCAGTTCACTTTTCACCTCGGTATGGAGAAATGGTAAATTTTAAGTAATTTTGTAAAAAGGTGAAAATCAGTAAGTGGAAAGAACATTAAAAATAATTCAGGTTTGAAAAATGGCAATGTTTCAGAAATTAACGGTTTTGGTTTTGTTGTTTATGGTTTTTACCATCGGCACAACATTGCCTGCTTCGGGGCATAATAAAAAGTACAAACAACCGGTAACTGCACTTCAAAGCCCTGAGACCGGGCAAAAAACAACAGACAGCCTGTATCTCGTTAAAATACTTCAAGGCCCATCACCGCGCAACAAACTCATTAAATCAATGGGTATTGGTAACATGAACGGCGATAACTATGATGATTTTATAGCATGTTACAGTTTTAATGCTTTTTATACCTACATTGAAATATATCTTGGGAATAAAGATTTTACCGTAAAACCTGCCTACAGCTTTTATACCAAATATGCACAACCTGTCGGCGATGTTAACGGCGATGGATATGACGACTTGGTAATATGCGACACGATCCGCTTTTCTTTAGCTTCTTATGATTACTATCTAATTTATGGCGGACAGAATATAGATACCATACCACATTACTTTTATACCGCCCCCGAGTACATGAGCCCATACCAAATAAATAATGATAGGATTGGGGATATTAACGGAGACGGATTTGATGATATAGCGCTCTCGTTCCATGATGTATTTACGGGAATTGGTAAAGTAGTGATATTTTACGGCGGGAATGTAATCAGTACAGTACCCGATGCTACTATAAAAAATTTTTATATAGATGATAACTTCGGTTGGTGTATTGCCGGCATTGGAGATATAAATAAAGACGGATTTAATGATATATTAGTTTCAGCACCTGGGTCTTATGGAATTTCAGATACAGGAAGAGTATATCTTTTTTATGGTGGCAACACATTTGATCCAAAACCTGCATGCGTTTGGAAAGGCAGTGCTGGAATGTTTGGATTAGGTGTATTTTCATTAAAAGATATTAATAATGATGGGAAAAATGAATTTTCAATAGGATACCCCGATCGAATATATTTTTCAATAGATAAGTCACTGGCTGTAAGAGGATCAGTTATTGGAGGTGGGGGGGATATAAACGGAGACGGGTTTGACGATTTTTTAATGGGATACTTGAATTATCTAAACAATCAAGGTATAATGGTGGGTAATATAACCGGATATTATGGCAATAGCGTTATAGATACAATACCGGATTTTACGATGGAAGGCAAAGTGAAATGGGGTCATTTTGGTTCATATCAAAATATACTCGGCGATTTTAATAATGATGGCTATGATGATGTTCTTGTCGGAGAGCCACAATATTATTCCACAACAGCGTTCAATTATGATAGTTTACTTGGCAGGGTGTATATTTATTCATATAAAAAAATTACAAGTGCCTTAACAAATAATCTGCAACCGGATAAAAACTTTACTATCAGTAATTATCCCAACCCTTTCAACCCGTCAACAGTAATCTCCTATCGGATACCCTCATACAGCAAAATAACAATAAAAATATTCAATTCATTAGGCAAAGAAATAGCCACGCTTGTAGAAGCCGAAAAACAAGCTGGCGAATATAAAATTATTTTTAACGGCGACAAATTTGCAAGCGGCGTATATATGTACAGCATAAAATCAGCGCCGATAAATGGAAGTAAAAACGCTGCAATAAAATCCGGGAAGATGATATTGTTGAGATAATAGTACCTGATCTTTTGATATCCTTATGAACGAATTTATTTATCAGTTAAAACTAACCGGTAGTTTCATTAAAATTATAAGTTGCAATAATCATCATTAAGAATGTTTGAAGATCGGTATGGAGAAATGGTAAATTTTAAGTTTTTTTGTAAAAAGGTGAAAATCAGTAAGTGGAAAGAACATTAAAAATATTTCAGGTTTGAAAAATGGCACTGTTTCAGAAATTAATGGTTTTGGTTTTGTTGTTAATGGTTTTCACCATTGGTACAACATTGCCTTTTGCGAGGTATAATAAAAAACACCAACAACCGGTAACTGCACTTCAAAGCCCTGAGACCGGGCAAAAAACAACAGACAGCCTTTATTTGGTTAAAATACTTCAGGGACCATCGCCGAGCAATTCGCTTTTGAAAGCAATGGGTATAGGCAACATGAATGGCGACAAGTTTGATGATTTTATGACCTGCTATTATTTTAACGGTTTTTACACTTACGTTGATATATATCTTGGCAACCAAGAATTTTCAATAAAACCTTCGTACCGGATTTATACTAAATATGCTCAATCAGTCGGTGATGTTAATGGCGATGGCTATGATGACTTGGTTATTTGTGATACAATTAGGTTCTCATTGGCTTGGTATAAATATTATCTGATTTATGGCGGAGAGATCATTGATACCGTGCCGCACTATTTTTATACTGCCCCCGAGTTCATGAAGCCTTATCAGAATAAAACCGAAAGAATTGGGGATATTAACCGGGACGGGGTTGATGATATCGCCCTCTCGTTCCAAGATGGATTTACAGGAATTGGGAAAGTGGTAATATTCTACGGTGGAAATTCTATCAATAGCTCACCCGATGCAGTCATTAAAAATTTTTATAGTTCTGATGAAATTGGATGGGGAGTTACCGGTATCGGAGATATTAACAAAGATGGATTTAACGATATAATAGCTTCAGCGCCGGGTTATAATGGATTCTCAGATTCGGGAAGGGTGTATCTTTTTTATGGCGGCAACCCTTTCGATACAATACCTAAGTATGTTTGGAAAGGCTACCCCGGGATATTCGGACGGAATGTGTTTTCATTAAAAGATATTAATAAAGACGGAAAAATTGAATTTGCAATTGGATACCCCAATTCCATAAATTTTTCATTGGATAGTTCACTAACTGTACGTGGAAAAAATATAGGAGTGGGCGGAGATATAAACGGGGACGGGTTTAATGATTTCATCATGGGTGATGAGAATTATCTTAACAATCAGGGAATAATGGTGGGAAATATTAACGGATATTATGGCAATAGTGTTATAGATACAATACCGGAATTTACAATGGAAGGCAAAGTAAAATGGGGGAATTTTGGAATCTATCAAAGTATTATAGGTGATTTTAATAATGACGGGTATGACGAAGTACTTGTTGGAGAACGGGATTATTATAATAGCGTTACATATAATGCCGATAGTATTGTTGGTAGAGTATATGTCTATTCATATAAAAAAATTACAAGTTCTTTAACAAATAATCTGCAACCGGATAAAAACTTTACTATCAGTAATTATCCCAACCCTTTCAACCCTTCAACAGTAATCTCCTATCGGATACCCTCATACAGCAAAATAACAATAAAAATATTCAATTCATTAGGCAAAGAAATAGCCACGCTTGTAGAAT
>JACPGF010000413.1 GCA_016182615.1 Ignavibacteriales bacterium | reverse complement strand
GTACCGGTTCATTGCCGGACAGTTCAGAGCATACAACTTTTGCTAAAGTTTACGCAACCGATACGACTCTCATTACAACAACGCCAACAAGAAAAATCATTGTCATTAAATTAGCACCGCCAACTTCTTTAACTACACAAATGTTGGAGTCAGGCAGCGTACTTCTACAGTGGATCGATAAGTCCAAAAATGAAACGGGTTTTTCGATTGAAAAATCAAACGATGAGATAAATTTTTCTCAAGTTGCAATTGCCCCTGCCAATGCGCAAAGTATCGTGCTTAACGGATATTTGAAAACAATGCGGTATTTGTTCCGTGTCCGGGCTATCAGAGGCAATATCATCGGGTCAGCCAGCCAGGTTGTTCCCGCTGTTTACCGAACCGGAATTGTCATAAAATCTAATCCGGCAGGAGCTCAAGTATCATGTAACAACCGTCTTCTTGGAATAACACCACTTACCATTGACACAATTACATCAAGCATGGCTCTTCTTTTTAACATGCGAAGCCCCATGGACTCAACTGTCTTCCGGTACACATACTACCCGCAGTTTGGTATGATTGACACTATTTCCCATGTATTTGCTGCACCAAATTGGGTTACTATATTTACTTCAGATACCGTTTGGGAATTTAATGCTCCTGGGAAAAATGGTGTATTCTTAAAATTAGGCAAAGTATTTAGTGCTTCCTCTACTAAAAAGGATAGTGTAGATTTGTTTTACAGATCAAATACATTTGATCTAACTAGTGCAGCAGAACTTGCAGCATTATCTAGAACAACCAAATTCAAAGTTGCAACAGAATCCAACTTGTTCGATGGAGCAGATTCCCCTGCTCAAGATGCGACATGGGTAAAATCTTTCTTGTATTCAGTTACAAATTATGTTTATGTATTTGATGCTGACTCACATTATTCAAAGCTAGTTATTTCTCAAAAAGGTGGCGGCACAACTGGTAAACCAGCTTGGGTAATCTTAAAATGGATGTACAACACTAGAGTTAATGATCTTAATTTCTAGTCATAGATTGAGATTCAAAGCGGAGGTTTCACCTCCGCTTTTTTTTTGTATTTGCAATTATATTTTGTAAAATTATAACTGTAAAAATTTTCAGTTCTATCATTATAAGCGGCGGCTATTTATGAAAACTCTTTCTCTGCTTTTATTATTAGTATTTACAATATTTTTTTATAGCTGCAAAGAGGACAACCCGGCAGATTCGAACAAAACTACCATTGAACTGCCAAAAGTAACGGTAAATTCACCAGAAGAAAGTGAGATGGTTGCGGATACACTTAAAATGGATATCGAGGCATCTCATTCACGGGGTATTAAACGGGTTGAATTCTACTTGGATAATATTTTAGTAAAATCACTCGGGCTGCAGCCGTTTAATTACCGTTTCGCGTATAGTACCGGTTCATTGCCGGACAGTTCAGAGCATACAACTTTTGCTAAAGTTTACGCAACCGATACGACTCTCATTACAACAACGCCAACAAGAAAAATCATTGTCATCAAATTAGCACCCCCAACTTCTTTAACCACACAAATGTTGGAGTCAGGCAGCGTACTTCTTCAGTGGATAGATAAGTCTAAAAATGAAACAGGATTTTCAATCGAAAAATCAACTGATGAAATAAATTATTCGCAAGTTGCAATTGCCCCCGCCAATGCGCAAAGTATTGTGCTAAACGGATATTTGAAAACAATGCGGTATTTGTTCCGCGTAAGGGCAACAAGAGGCAATATCATTGGGTCAGCCAGCCAGGTTGTTCCTGCTGTTTACCGAACCGGAATTATCATAAAATCTAATCCGGCAGGAGCTCAAGTATCATGTAACAACCGTCCTCTCGGAGTAACTCCGCTGATAATTGATTCTGTTACCTCAAACTCACCGCTTAATTTTAAATTGCGTAACCCGTTCGACTCATCTTATTACCAAATTAATTATTACCCGCAATATGGCAGGGTTGACACTTTATCACATTCCTTCCTAGTACCTAACTGGACTTTTACCGTACAGCTTTATGAATCATCTGATCCATCTCCAGGGCATCCTGCCGGTTTAGCACTTTCGTTAGGGAGGGCTCTATCTTATAGCTATGCGAACAAGGATTCTCTAGACCTTTATTATTTTTCGGATCGTGTTAATATTAAATATGAATTGAGAGCTTTACCAACGAGTTTTTCTTCCAGGACTGCCTACTTTAAAAAAGGCGGAACTTTAATAACAGATGGAACAGATTCACCGGTTAAAGATGCAACGTGGGTAACAAGTTTTAGCGATTACGATTCAAATTACTATTTTGTTTATGATGCGGATCATCATTATGCAAAAATTCAAATAGTTTCCCGGGGTGGAAATGGAGTAACCGGGAACGAGGCTTGGGTTGAATTGCAGTGTATCTATAATACCATTGCGGATATTCCTTCTTTTTAGGTTTTTTAGTAATGCAGGTTAAATTGAAAACCTTTGCAGCTGAACTATAATTGTAAAAGTTATGTTGCATTAGTTACTATTAATAATTACAGAAATTATGCCTTTATTCTTTATCGTCTTCTTATCCGTTTACGGACTAGCAAATTTTTACGTTATCCGGCGGACAATTCAAAGCCTTTTGTTTTTACCCGATAAATTCCGGTACATGGCGCTGGCATTTCTCGTCCTCTGTTCCGTTTCATATCTTATTGCAAAATTTTTATTTGCAAATGCCGACTCATTTATTTATGATGTTTTTTTGTGGATGGGATCGCTGTGGTTCGCGGTTTTACTGTATGGTTTTATCTATTGTGCTCTTGTTGACGCGTACAGGTTTACCGCGTATGCAAGCGGATGGATAAGCAAATCTACTCCCCTCCTTCCCATGCTGTCACCCGCTGTAACCCTTACCTTAGGACTTGTATTCGTTTTTCTTATCGTTGGTTATGGCTTTTGGAACACTCATAACCTTAAAGTTAAAGCGCTCGAGATCGATATTCATAAGGCCGGCACGGAGCCAAGGCACATGAAAGTGATGTATTTTTCTGATTTACACTTAACTCCGGTAAATAATGGAAGAGTTACCAACAACCTGCTTGCCATTGCCGAACAACAAAAGCCTGACCTTATTTTAATGGGTGGAGATATTGTTGATGACAAATCCCGCCACCTCTACCGCTACGGATTAGATAAAAAACTTGAACAGTTGAAAGCACCTTTAGGGAAATTCACCTGTCCGGGAAACCATGAATATATCAGTGGAAAATCGGAAGCATTTGCTTTCTTAGAAAAGGCAGGCATTCGCGTACTTACAGATACAACTATAATTATAGAGAACAGGTTACAAATAACCGGCAGGGATGACTCCAGTTCAACCCGGACAAACGGATACAAAAGGAAACCTATCGAGGAATTAGGACAAAGTATCAGGCACGATTTACCGGCAATATTATTAGACCATCAGCCATTCAATCTAAGTAAAACAGTAACAGCCGGATTTGATATGCAGTTGTCAGGTCATACGCATCATGGGCAAATGTTTCCTTTTAATTTATTGACCTCAAAAATCTACGAATTAAGCTGGGGTTATCTTAAAAAGGCAAATACCCATTTTTATGTTTCCTCCGGTGTTGGCACCTGGGGCGCACCAATACGCACAGGAAGTGATTGCGAGATTATCATTATCAATTTAAAGTATTAGCAAATGACAAAAATTCGTTTTCCAATATACAAATGCTGTCAGGCTCCGGTTCGTTTTTAAATTCTATTAAATTATCCCGGGAATTCGAAATAATTCCCATTTGCTCTAAACAAAGACGTATTATAACTACTCAGCCGATCAATTTTGTCCTGAAAGTCCCGTATGGGACGATAGATTTATGCCATTGGCATGCCTTGTATATTTAAAATATAGTTAAAACCAAAAATATTTATTGCCAAAGAG
>JACPGF010000412.1:17644-35027 GCA_016182615.1 Ignavibacteriales bacterium | reverse complement strand
GGGTTCACCTGAAAAATCGGTGGAGATATTATATTTGTGGTGAAGAAAAAAAAACGGAATAGAAAATGAAGTTGGAAAAATTGGTCAGGAAGATGTTACCACCTGGAAGTCTGGAACAGTTTGACTTAACAGGATTTGAAGAAGAAGCTGGAGAAGAAATCTTCGAAGAGAAGTATTATATCGAATTAACAGAAAAGCTCTACAAGCCTCAGGATTTTCCTGACTGCCATGTGGAGCAAAAAGGATATTCCATCAAACGAATTGCAGATTTTCCCCTTCGAGGACGAAAAACGACCATTGTGTATAAAAGGCGTAAATGGAAAGTTGAAGGCCACCCGGGTATCTATATGCGCCCAATGGAAATAAACGTAGAAGGAGTAAAACTCAGTCACGAGTTTGCTTTTTTTTTAACACGGAAGATTGACAAACAAGCCCGGGGTATAACCGAGATAGCCGAAGATTTCCGGTTGAATGGCAATACACTCTATAAGCAGTATAAACATCATTTAAGCGACTTCACAGATGTGTTAGAGAAGAAGAAAAAAGAGTATAAGGATCGTAGCTTTGTCTTTCCAGAGAATTTCGGGCCCCGGATGGGCATAGATGAGACAGGACTATTTGGTGGAGAACTCTACACCGTATTAATAAATAAAGAGAAACAGGGTAAGAAAGGCGCTCTAGCTGCGATCATAAAAGGAACCTCTGCCAGTGCAGTTGTTCCAGCGATTCGGAAATCAGTAAGTGTAGAGAAGCGGATGATGATTCAGGAGATGACGATGGATATGGCAAATAGCATGCAGTGGATTACCTCAGAGATAGCTCCCAATGCAACAAAGACCTTTGACCGTTTTCATGTTGAACGTTTAGTCTATGATGCCATGCAGGATGTCCGGGTCAGATACCGGTGGGAGGCTTTGGAAAAAGAGGCCGAAGCCGATAGAGTTCAGGTATTTGAGAACGGGGATACCCACAAACAACTCCTTGCCAGATCAAGATATTTACTTTTCAAAAGAACAATCTATTGGACTGACTCTCAGGCTAAACGAGCAAGAATTCTGTTTAGAGAATATCCGGAAATCAAAAAAACATATGACTACGTTATGTCACTAAAAAATGTATTTTCTCTTCCCTTCAATCAGGCCCGGCAATATCTGGAGGACTGGTGTAAAGCAGTGGCAAAGTCAGCGATTCGGGAGTTAGTTATTGCTGCAAAGACCATTGCTAATCATGCTACGGGAATAATCAACTTCACTCTGAATAAGGAAACCAATGCCGCAACAGAAAATTTTAATGCTAAGATTAAGGACTTCTTCCATCGCCTTAGAGGTGTTAATGACCATGATTTATTCTTCTACCGTCTTTTGAAGCTTTATGCCTGACCTCCACCGATTTTGCAGGTGAACCATAAATGGTACAAGTCCAAAATTGGAGGCAAGATGAGAATTGATGTTAAATAAAGAAGTATTTTACTTTGCGCCGGTCCCGGTAACTGTTTGCAGCAACTGCATAAGTAAATATTCAGCCGCCCAACTGGTCAATACCTCACAATAGAGGTTAAGTATCAATTTAAGGCATGGCTTTTTATTTGGAGTTTCCCTCTCCAAGTGAACTAATCATTACCCACATCTTCGGATGTAAGAATTATTTCTCTTGAGACAAATAGCCGGAGAAAATCTATCGTTTTGCCTGCCCTAAAGGACAGGCCTGGACTGAAAAAAGCCCCTTAAAAGGGCCCAAATACAACAAACAAATGCAGTTCGCATTATTTGTAGCAAATTGAGCACTATTTATAGTGCTTTCTCAGGCCAGACCTGCCCTTCAGGGCAGGGAAAACAGTAGGGAATTTGCTAAAACAAGCAAATGCTCCAATAAGACGTTCTTAAAAGATGTGGGTAATGAGTAGCCAAGTGAAAGAGGGACAGGGATGAGGTTGCCTTCTATTTAGTAAAGCTGCTTTCCAAAAGTGGTTGGTATTTCAGCTTGCATATTACAGTTTACCGGGTGCTCAGGCAGCCTGCAGAGCTTCGCGAACCCTTGCTTCGCGCTGCATTCAGGGCAAAATTTTCACCCGTGCATCTTTAATTTGCCGTTTTTATGGAAATAAGTAATTGTTTCTGTAAATTTCATTGTGACATTATTTTGATTTATATACTAAACACTTTAAGAATTAAGGAGAAATAAAAATGGCAATTAAAGTTGGTATTAATGGTTTCGGGCGTATTGGCCGCCTGGTTTTCAATGCACTCGTTGAACGTGGATTGCTCGGCACCGAAGTTGAAGTTGCTGCCGTAGTTGATGTTTCGACAAACGCTAAATATTTTGCTTACCAGTTAAAATACGATTCTGTTCATGGCAAGTTAAAAGCCGAACTCGGCACAGAAAAAAGCAAACCTGAAGCAGAAGAAGATGACGTTCTTTTGGTTAACGGTTACAAAACTCTTTGCGTTGCTGCTACAAAAGACCCATCACAGTTACCCTGGAAAGAGCTTGGCGTTGATTATGTTATCGAATCCACCGGATTGTTTACCGATTCGGAAAAAGCAAAAGGGCACCTTGCTGCCGGCGCTAAAAAAGTTATTATCTCGGCTCCCGGTAAAGGCGATGTAAAAACCATTGTTATGGGCGTTAATGATAACGAGTATGATGCTGCAAAACATGACATCATTTCAAACGCATCATGTACAACCAACTGTTTAGCTCCTGTTGTGCATGTAATTTTACAGGCTGGACTCGGCATCGAGACAGGCCTTATGACTACCATTCATGCTTATACCGCCACACAAAAAACTGTTGACGGCCCGAGCAAAAAAGACTGGAGAGGCGGCCGCGCTGCTGCTATCAATATTATTCCTTCATCGACCGGCGCCGCAAAGGCAGTTGGTGAAGTTTTACCCGTTGTAAAAGGTAAATTAACCGGTATGTCTTTCCGCGTTCCTACAGCAGATGTTTCTGTTGTTGACTTAACCCTCAGAACCGAAAAAGACACCTCGATTAAAGAGATTGACGCGTTGATGAAAACCGCGAGTGAAACCTACATGAAGGGTATCCTTGGATATTCGAACGAAGAAGTTGTTTCAACCGATTTCATCCATGATAACCGCTCATCAATTTATGATTCATTAGCTACGTTGCAAAACAATTTCAAGGACGAGAAACGTTTCTTCAAAATTGTCAGCTGGTACGATAATGAATGGGGCTATTCGATGAGAGTAGTTGACTTACTCCTTAAGGTTGCAAAAGCTTAACCTGTTTAACGTAAAGACGCAGTTTACCCTGCGTCTTTTTTTTGATTAACAATATTTGAAAGATTACACGATGAATAAAAAGACCATAGAACAAATCGAATTAAAAGATAAAAGAGTGCTGGTCCGTGTTGATTTTAACGTGCCGCTTGATGAAAACAAAAATGTTACCGATGACAAGCGTATTGTTGAATCGCTGCCTACCATCAAAAAAATTATTGCTGAAGGCGGGAAAGCCATCCTGATGAGCCACTTGGGCCGCCCCAAAGGACAGGTAAACCCGAAATACAGCTTGCTCCCGGCTGCCAAAGTGCTTTCTACCTTGTTGGGACAGGAAGTTAAAATGGCACCTGACTGCATCGGCGGAGAAGTGAAAAATATGGCTATGGCACTGCTCCCCGGCGAAGTGTTGCTGCTTGAAAACCTGCGTTACCATGCAGAAGAAGAAAAGAACGATCCTGCATTTGCAAAACAGCTTGCCGAACTTGGCGAAGTATATGTTAACGATGCATTCGGCAGTGCACACCGTGCACATGCCTCAACAGAAGGCGTTACCAAATTCCTCGCAACCTCGGTGGCAGGTTACCTGATGGAAAAAGAATTGAACTATCTCGGTAAAGCAATCAGCAATCCTGAGCGCCCCTACTGCGCTATACTCGGCGGTGCTAAAATATCCGGCAAAATTGATGTGATTAACAACCTGATGGATAAAGTTGACACGCTTATTATCGGCGGTGGTATGGCGTTTACCTTCTTTAAAGCACAGGGCTATGAAATCGGCACCTCGTTACTTGAGGCCGAAAAGATTGACCTTGCAAAAGAACTGCTTGACCGCGCTGCAAACAGCAAAGTAAAATTTCTGCTTTCTGTTGATGTGGTTGTTGCTGATGAGTTTAACAACGATTCACCCGCATCAGTTGTACCGTTTAACGAAATACCCGCTACCAAAATGGGATTGGATATCGGTCCCAAAACACGGGAGCTGTTTAAACAGGCTATACTTGAATCAAAGACCATCATTTGGAACGGTCCGATGGGTGTTTTTGAAATGGATAACTTTGCAGTGGGCACCAATTACATTGCCAATGCATTGGTAGAAGCCACGGAAAAGGGCGCTATCACCATTGTCGGCGGCGGAGACTCAGCAGCAGCAATTGCCAAAGCAGGCCTTGAGAAACAAGTATCGCACGTATCAACCGGCGGCGGCGCTTCTTTAGAATTCCTCGAAGGCAAAGTGCTTCCCGGCTGCGAAGCTTTGAATGATAAATAGATAGCAGTATGTTTGATAATTATTCCCATTGCTTTTTAATTAAGGCAATGGGATTTTTTTGTAACATACCTTCAGATTTTAGTCTGAATAAAAAATGCTTTTCCCCGCCAATGCATGGGCAGGTAACGGAGAAGGTGCTATTACCATTGTCGGCTGCGGAGAATCTGCTGCAGCCCGTGCCAATGTTACAAGCCTTGTTCTTTCAAACCAAAAAAATCTAAACGGCCAACTCTTTCCCCATTGAGAGGTCAGCTTAATGCTATAAAAAATATCACCATATCATATTCTCTCAAATCGCCTTTTAAAGGTTCTCTAAAATCATAAAGCGCACCTTTTCAAAAGCTTCCATTGGGCTGTAATGCTCCTCAGGCCTAAGCAACGCTGTTGTGTCACCTAAAAAATCCGGATCAACCATTTTATTTGCCAGATTATTCAAATATTCAGCCTTCGAGGGAGGCTTTCCTGATGTTTGCATGTATGCATAATAACAATCGATTGCTTGCTGCCAGTCAGAATCGGGACTAATGGTAATTGCCTTGTAGAGGTCATATAAATCCCGACCCTTCTTTCGCTGATAAAGTGCACGGAGTTTAGTTCCAATCAGTTCTTCAAGTGAGTACGTGGTGATTTCAGCCTTGCCGGTAAACCAACTTGATTCTATCGGAAACGGATACTTTTTGAGTCCTTGAACTGAAAAATGTTCCCTGCAATTAGTCTCAATCTTTAACTTCATTGTTTGAACCGGCGGGAACTCTGATTCGAACCTGTAGACTAAAGTAAAATTATTGGCTTTCAACTTTCTCTGAGGTGTACCCAGAAAACCCAATCGAATTTTCAACCTGTCTGCTATCTCGCCAAAACTGCCACTGTTTATTTGTACCAGATCTATATCCTCCGAATACCGCTGCTGCGGTTTTAAATAGAGTTTATGTAGAGCGGTGCCACCTCTAAAGGCAAGGTTCCCTGCCAGAAAATCATCAGAAAAAATTTCAATAAGTGCCCGGCAAATAACCAAGTCTTCCTCAACTTGTTCATTCGACTGCCATGGAACATAATTCGACCATTCAGTTATGTATGACCGGGGTACCATTAGTCCACTTCTATTTCTGAGTTAATCAGTATCTTCCATCTATCATCCTGAACACATCCGGAAGATACTTTTTTTGTGTTGAGAGGAATTCTTTGAAAATGGTATCCTGAACGCATAACAGCCTCGAATAATTCATCGGCAAGCCCCTTGTTGTTTAAAACCCTTTCCAACAAATATCCCAGACGTTGCATCGCGGTTACAGGCAACTCAATAAAAATGTTATTAGTAAAGTCAGAAGGCTTTATCGACTCCATGAGCTCATTAATAACTGAAGCCGCGCGGTTTAATCCGCCAATCCTACTCTGGAACTGTATCAGGTCTAATGCGGTAAGAATCGGGGAAGATATCTTAACATATCCCGATTCAGTTTTGCGTTCCTGCAACAGTTCCTCCGGTATATTGGACTTACTGATATAGTTAATTGTTAAACCATTTCGAATGGTAGCAATCATAACCGGAAAACCGGTGAACACGAAGAACTCCTGCGGCTGTTGATGCGAGGCACCATGAAAGGCAGCCGCGCTCAGCAAGCCAACATAGTATTTTCTTCCGAGATGTTTCATTAGCGCATCGATGAACAAGACCGGCGGTAAAACGCCTTTTGATGAATATTGCGGTGGAATAATCAGATAATATCCACGCAAAATGGACAATATTTTACCTTTAGCAGAAAGTCTGTTTAATGAACGCATCACTGCAACATCAGATAAATCCGGCAATTCCCGATGAATCTCTTTTAGTGAAAAGGAGTTCCGTCCGTGTGCCTGTAATTTTTCTATCCAGTTTCTCAGTGTAATATGTAATTCAGATTTGCTCATAATTTATAGATATTTTGTGTAATATACCGAATATCGGTATATTACACAAAAATATTATGTAAAAAAAACAGCTATTTGTCAGGGGGCAGGTGATTCCGTTGCAGCAATTGCCAAAGCAGGCCTCAAGAAACAGGTATTGCACGTTTCAACCGGCAGCGGCGCTTCTTTAGAATTCCTCGAAGGTAAAGTGCTACCCGGCTGCGAAGCTTTGAATGATAAATAAATAACGGAATGTTTGATAATTATTCCCATTGCTTTTTCAGTAAGGCAATGGGAATTTTTTTTGTACTATGTCCGTATTTAGCAATTAATTAACAAAAGCGAATAAAATTGTTTGGGTAACTTTCTCATCTGCCTCTATTAGTAATCTAAAGGCTTCAATCTCTGCCATCTTTTATATCCCTTTTTTCACGGTACCTGTAATCATTGAATTTCCAGGAGATATTTATCGCGATATTTCTGCTATTCTCTGTATCAAATTTAGAGTATGAAGAGTAGTTGGAACCATAACGCCAGGCGCGGGTATTGCTGCTATTAAGCAAATCATTTGCATTGAGAGCGATATTTAATTTTTCATCCAGAAAGCTGTGGCTGAGGCTCATATAGAGATTTGATGTACTTAGGTTTTTTTCACGAACATTCGAATAACCGGGAGTGATTAAGTAGCCTATTGTCAGGTCGAAATCATAACCGGGTCTGATACTTGCAAATGAATTTACCATCCATACATCTTTGGTTACTTCCCACAACTCCTGTGAACCAAAATACTCTGCGCTGCCCTTTTCAATGGATTTCCGGTACGAGACCATAAGATTTCCCATACTCCACCATTCCGGGTAAGGAATAAACGAGATTGACCACGGTGAAAACATCAATGTCAAATCACATCCATACGTTCTGATGCTCCCGAGATTCATAGTGGTTCTGACAAGCCGCCCGTCAGGTTCATTAATCGAAACCGATTGAGCCTTTCCTTTCCCGTCGGTATAAAAAAATGTAATATATGGTTTCAAAGCAAGCTCGTATCTTGTACTATACATGGGCAGTAAATCCGGGTTACCCGCTGCAGCACTAAATTAAGAATAGACTTTCAAAAATGGGTTAATCTCAGCCATTTGCGGCCGTGTTATTCTCCGGCTTACACTAAGCACTACCTGTGTCATGGGGTTAACCTTGTATGCAATATTTCCGGTTGGGAATAGGTCGGTATATTGATGCTTGAGTTTTTGACCTGTTGTTTCCACTTCACCGCGGGCATTGGTTTGTTCTGCCCTGACACCAAGCTTATAATTAAACACACCAATTTTATCAGTGAATGTAACATAGCCTGCCAGAACTGATTCCAAATAGTTAAATTTATTCGAGTAACTCCCTGTATCGCGGAAAACCTGTTGATTGTAAACATAGGTTTCTGTTGTATAATCAGTCATTCGGTCGCGGTATGTTAATTTATATCCGGCTTCATATTTGCGCGACTGATCAACCGGATAAACAAAATCCGAACTGACTATAAAAAGTTCAGTATGCATCCGGTTGTTTTCATGTTGCTGCTCGGGGTTGGTAAGGTTGGAATATATATATTTACAATTTCCGAAGGGTTCCTGTTATCAATTTTTTCAAATAATATGTCACTTGTTAGTTCGGTTCCAGGGTTTTCGAATTTCATCTTGTGAAATCCGGTAAATTCGAGATATTCAAATAGGTTATTATTTGATTCGCTGTTTCTATCAATAGAAAACTCCCCACCACCGTTGATATACTGGTAGAGTGTCTTTCCCTTATATGAATTTTTTGAACTGGACGAAAAATAATTAGCACTCACGGATGCAAAATTCATCTTATCAAAATCATAGTCAACGCCAAAATTGCAGAACTTACTGAAACTCTCATCGTAGGACCGGGCCATATCAGTGTTCTTGTAAGGGGCTGCCAGGTTCCGGTTCTCGCTGAGAGAGTTGATATGTGTGACGAAAATATTTTGTGTAAGGCCTGTAAACAGGAAAATACCGGTCTTGTCTTTCTTGAAATTGACAAGGAAATCCCCGTGCATAAAGTCCTGTGTTGAAGCTGATAGTGATACGTTCCCGTTTAAATAATCGCCCAAACTGCGCCTTAATTGTATATTAATAACACCTATTTCTCCATCCGCATCTTCTTTTGCAGTGGGGGTATCCATAATCTCCACTTTGTCAACACTTCCCGCGGGCAGTAGTTTTATCATTTCCTCAATGCTCAGCATACTCTTTCCATTTACCTTGAGTCTTACACCTTTACCCCCCGGGAGGCTTATCGTCTTGCTGACAGGATCGACAAAGACTAGTCCGGATTTTGCAAGCGCATCAACCAGTGTACTTCCGGCAGCCCCTGGGATTTTGTCTATATTGATCACCTGTTTATCTACATAATATTCTACCAAGGGTCTCTCCCCGGTAATAATTATGGGCGCAGTTTGTAAAACGACACTCCGCATTTTGACCGGAATTCTTGTTGAAGAGCCATTATACATTGTATCAGTTAACTCAACCAATTTATAACCAATCAGGCTTATCAGAATTTTAGCTTGCACCGGCAATTCTGAAAGCGTAAAATTGCCCAAAGTGTCAGAGACGGTACCCGTGATAATCTTTCCCTTTGCATCAATCATCCGTATGCTTGCACCGGGAAGGGGGGTATTCAAAAGGCTGTCGGAAACATTGCCTGAAACCGGATTTTTTCTTTCCTGCGCGAGTATCTGCGATTGGCCTAAACAGATAAACAGGCAAATGGCTAAAAATGTGTATATACTCCCAAAAAACGTAAAATTCCTCATGTAATTCCTCAGTCTGTTTTATCAATTCCAAATTAATTTTCTAACGAAAGCCAATTGTTTGTTCGTGCCAAAAACCTTTCCGTATCTTTCGGCTGCAATTGGTTGAACAAATTTACACTGACTATACGGTTTTCATCATTTACCAGTAAATATATGGAGGGTATATGATCCCCCGTCATCTTAAGAGCTTGCAATATATTACCAGTGTCGTAAATAATATTGAACTTGAGCCCGTTAATCCGGCAGTGAGCTTCAAGTTCGGCATCACTATTGGCAATTCCAATCCCGATTATTGCCAGTCGAGATTTATACCTTTCATAGTAAGCATTCATGTATTCAATTTCCTTTTTTACACAAGCCAAACATTTAAAGTTGGTTGTAAACAGATTCTAAAAAAGTGAGACTTCTAAAAGTTGTAAAATGTTGTGGTTATGCAAAAATTAAAAAGTCAACCCAAAGCAGTTTCTGTGTGCAAAAATAATAAAAATACCGCAAAACATCAGATTAAAGATAAACTGCCTGAAGGAATTGCAATCAAACTCAGAATGTCAAATAGCGTATTTAACATCTTTAATACGCTTGTTACATGTAAGGGTGTTATTGGATGCTGCGCGGCATGAAATAGTTTAAGTGTTTTATTGATATGGCAAAAAGCCCTTTAATTTGGACTATAAGGTAATGATGATTGTTTCCTGTGCTTATAAAAATGTAACGAATTTTCCTCCAATGGAATGATTTCACCATTCTTATATCTCATTACCAATTCGACCAATGTTGTCTTAGTTTTGTTCATCCCCAAATGTGATTTAATCACACCCGTATTCTTTTGTTTGGTTGAAACGGAGAAATTGGTTAATTTTGTACACCATCGCGAAACGCGGTGGTAATTTTTTTTAAATAATCCTTTTATTAAAAAAGTTGATTGAGTTATGCAGGATTCAGGTTTCGTATATCTAACCCAGGAACGGCTGGTTGAGCTCGAAAAAGAAGTTAAAGAGCTAAAAACTGCCGGCCGAAAAGTAATTGCCCAGAAAATTGCCGAGGCACGGTCGCATGGCGACCTTTCGGAAAATGCTGAGTATGACGCTGCCAAGGAAGAGCAGGGGTTGATGGAATTGAAAATCAGGAAGCTGGAAACTACGCTTGCCCGGGCCCGGATTATCGATTCTTCTCAGTTCACGGGCAGTGAAGTGCATATTCTTTCAAAAGTCCGCATTAAAAATTTAAAAACAGACAAATTGTTTGAATACTTTCTGGTTTCACCCGAGGAGGCTGATTTTAAAATAGCTAAAATATCCATTACCTCACCTATTGGCAAAAGTCTGCTTGGTAAGAAGGTTGGCGATAAAGTACAGGTACAGGTACCTGCCGGTTTACAGGAATTTGAGATTCTCGAAATACAATAATTGAAACGGGGCGCAGCATGAAACCCGATGAGTTCTATACAAAACTTGCTGTCGAGTTGGCCGCGAAAGGCCGGGGCCGGGTTAGCCCCAACCCTTTGGTTGGCAGTGTTATTGTTAAAAATGCCAATATCATCGGTGCCGGTTTTCACGAGTTTTACGGCGGCCCCCACGCCGAAATAAACGCCATGCGGCAGGCAAAGGAAGATGTTGCCGGTGCAACCCTGTACGTAAACCTTGAGCCGTGCTCGCATCATGGCAAAACTCCCCCCTGCGTTGATGCCATTATCGAAAAAAAGATTGCCAAAGTGGTTATCGGAACGCTGGACAACAATCCGCTGGTTTCCGGGGCAGGCGTTAAAAAGCTGGTGCAGGCAGGCATCGAGGTAAAAGTCGGCGTTCTGGAAGATGAGTGCATCGAACTGAACCGCTTTTTCTTCAAGTATATTCAGAAAAAAACTCCCTACGTAACCCTCAAACTTGCCCAAACCCTCGATGGCAAAATTGCCGATAAAAAGCGCTTCTCGCAATGGATTACCTCGCCTTCGTCAAGAACCGAAGTGCACCGGATGCGTGCCGAGTATGATGCCGTATTAGTAGGCGTTAACACGGTTATTAAAGATAACCCGCAGTTAACCGTTAGGCACACCGAAGGAAGGAATCCTTACCGCATTGTGCTCGATACCGGTTTGCGCATATCTATGAAGTGTATGCTGCTGAACAGTAACGAAGAAAAAAATCTTGTTATTGTTACCGCGGTTAGCTCTAAAGAAAAAACAAAAAAAATAATGCAACTGGAAAAAACCGGCGCGGAGATTATTTATCTGCCAACCGGGGTTACAGGTAAATTCACAGTCAGGGCTGCTCTAAAACAGCTTGGCAAACGGGGAATCATGTCTGTTCTCGTCGAGGGCGGCAGCGCGGTCTTTTCATCGTGCATACGCGAAAAACTTGCCGATGAAGCAAGGGTTTTTATCAGTCCCAAAATTATCGGCGATGGTTTGTCCGCCTTTCATCACACCGGTAACGGCATGCTGAAACAAGCCGATAAATGGGGCCTGCGGAAAGTCGAACGGTATGGTGACGATGTTATGCTCGATTTGAGAAAGGAATAGTATGTTTACCGGAATTGTTCAGGAAATTGGTAAAATTGATAGTAAATCTTCCTTTGGCAAAGGATTCCACTTCACGGTTTCAGCAGATGCAATTCTTGCAGATGCGGTTATTGGCGATAGTATTTGCGTTAATGGTGTCTGCCAAACAATAACTGCTTTAGATAAAAAAGGTTTCTGCTTTGATTCGGTTGAAGAAACCATCAAAAAAACAACGCTTGGTTCACTTGGAGCTGGCCAGCAGGTGCACCTTGAAGCAGCCCTGCAGCCGCAGAGCCGCATGGGCGGGCATTTTGTACTGGGCCATGTTGATACAACGGCAATAATCCAATCGGTCACTATGGCCGAGGGGAACAGCATCATTAAAATTTCCTATCCTGAAGAATATGCACCGTATCTTACGCACGTTTGCTCTATAGCAGTTGACGGTGTCAGTTTAACGGTTGCCTCTTTAACCAACACGGAGTTTACCGTTTCAATTATTCCGCATACCTGGCAAAACACCATATTCCCTGCAAAAAAGGCCGGTGACCTTGTCAATCTTGAGTTTGATATACTTGGTAAATATGTACACAGGATGCTTACCCTCAGGAAACCATCAGGAAAAATTTCGGAAGCATGGCTCAAAGACCTCGGCTACTAAAACCATTTATCGAAAAAGTAATTGTACTTAATAAACAGCACCGGTTATTCAAGGAAGGGGACAGTATTCTGCTCGCGTTAAGCGGCGGGCCCGATTCTGTTTTTCTCCTTCACATTTTAACTCATCTGGTAAAGCAATTTAACCTATCAATTGGCGCTGCCCATATTAATCACGGGCTGCGCGGTGCGGCTGCAAGAGCGGATGAGCAATTCTGCGTGGAACTTTGCGCGCGTTTAAGCATCCCATTATACGTTAAGCGGGTGCAATTGTTAAAAATCGCGCAAAGCCGGGGTCTTTCAGTCGAGGAAGCCGGTCGGAAAGTGCGCTATACCTTTTTGGAGCTAGTTAAGCAGAAATACCGTTACACTGCAATTGCCACTGCACATAATCTTGATGATAACATGGAAAGTGTGCTTATGGCAGTGTGCTCGGGCACCGGTATTAATGGCCTGCTGGGCATTGCACCGAAAGCTGACGGGGTAATCCGTCCGGTACTGACTATTGCAAAAGCAGATATTCTAACATACTTGCAAGCTGAAGGTTTAGACTATTGCACGGATGAGAGCAATACGGATATACATTTCCGGCGGAATTTTGTGCGGCACAAGATAACGCCCTTGATACTCGAGGGGTTAAACCCTAACGCGGCGGAAGCAGTGATGAGGCTGAGCGATACCGTAAGGGGGATGAAGGGATTTATCGAGGAGCAGGTGCAGTTAGCCGTGGTATTTTCCTCAACAGGCAGCAAAGAGCGGTGTACCGTTAATATCGAAAAGATTCAGGTTGTTAACCCGTTTATACAGAGTGAAGTAATCAAAAAAATCGTGCTGGAATATATGGGTACCGCGCTTTCTTCGGTTGAGATTCAAAACATTCTCCGTTTATGCGGGAAACAAAAAGGCAGGGAATTGCTGCTTTCGGGCAATATACAGGCAGTTAGAGAATCGCATGACATTGTTTTAGCGCGCCAAAATGACAGCGGGAGCGACAAAATGAATTATTCCGATTCGTTGAATGGAACGAAAAATAAAACTAGCAGGTTGTTAATTGAAAGAATATACAAGAAAGATGTTATTTTAGGCAGTAATAAATTTATTGAATATATCGATGCGGATAAATTGGCCGGTGAGCCTGTTTTAAGAAAATGGCGGGATGGCGATGTGTTTTTCCCGATTGGTATGGCCGGCAGGAAAAAAGTATCGGATTTCCTGACCGATATTAAAATAAGCACGGTTGAAAGGGAAAACACGGAAGTGGTTACCGATGGCGATGCTATTGTTTGGGTGGCAGGGCAGCGTTTGGACAGACGGTACAAGTTAACAGAAGCAACAAAAAAGATTTATAAACTGATTTACAGAGCTGATGGAAAAAATACAAATTGAACAGGATATTTTCGAGGTGATGATATCCGCAGAAGAAATACAAAACCGCGTGGCTGAGTTAAGCACGCAACTTTATAACGATTATAAAGACAAAACACCCGTGTTCATCGGGATTCTTAACGGCAGTTTTATGTTCATGGGTGATTTGGTGAAAGACTATCCCGGTGACTGCGAGGTTGACTTTTTGAAATTATCAAGTTACGGTGATGAAAAAATCTCCTCGGGCAAAGTGAAACTGCAAAAAGAGCTTACTTGTGACGTTACGGGACGGGACCTCATCATCGTGGAGGACATTGTCGATTCAGGGTTATCGATAAAGTTTATGGAAGAATTAATTGAGCATCATCACCCTGCTTCGGTGAGTGTTGTAACCCTGTTAATGAAGCCGAATAGTCTGAAATATAACGTTAAAATTGATTATATTGGCTTTACTATTCCGGGTAGATTTGTTATAGGGTATGGTTTGGACTACAAGCAAAGATACAGAAACCTGCCTGCAATATATGCACTGGAAGAAAAATGATTGTGTGTACTAAAGATATAAAATTTTGTTAGAAGAGTATGGAAGAAAATAAGGATAAAAATAAACTACCGTTTCGCAAAGACGATAACCGGAATGACGATAATTTCGATTGGTCCCGTATAATCCGTATGGTATTCGGATGGGGTGCCGTTATTGTTGCTGCAGTGATAATTATGCAAATGGTAAGAACCGGCAACCAAAACTACGTTGATGTTTCTTATCAGAAATACCTTGAACTGGTGCAGAATGATAAAATCGGTAAGGCCATAATTACCAAAGCCGACCTGAATGACTACTATTTTAAGGGCGACCTTAAAGCCGAAGAATTAATTGAAAACAAGCCTGTCAGGTACATTAATGTTTACCTGCCGGAGCCGATGGTAAAAGAGCAGGAAGCCGTCTGGAAAGCGAAAGGGCTGCAATACTCTTTCGATAAACAATCCAATGAATGGTTTAATGTACTTATCAGCTTTATCCCCTGGGTGCTTATAATAGGTGTATGGATTGTTTTCATGCGCAGGATGCAGGGCGGCGGCGGCGGTGGAAACTCGCGCGGCATTTTTTCATTCGGCAAGAGCAAAGCAAAGCTTATCAATCAGTCAGGCAATAAAGTAACATTTAAGGATGTTGCCGGTACCGATGAAGCTAAACAGGAATTACAGGAAGTTATCGATTTCCTGAAAGAGCCGGCAAAGTTTCAGAAACTTGGCGGTAAAATACCACGTGGTGTTCTGTTGTTAGGCCCTCCGGGAACCGGTAAAACGCTATTAGCCCGTGCAGTCGCGGGTGAAGCGGGTGTGCCGTTCTTTTCGATAAGCGGCGCGGATTTTGTTGAAATGTTTGTCGGCGTTGGTGCTTCACGCGTGCGCGATTTGTTCGAGCAAGGTAAGCGCAGTGCCCCGTGTATTATTTTCATCGATGAAATTGATGCAGTCGGCCGTCACCGTGGTGCCGGTTTAGGCGGCGGCCATGATGAACGCGAGCAGACATTAAACCAGTTACTGGTTGAAATGGATGGTTTCGAGCAGAATTCAGGCGTTATTATCATTGCTGCTACAAACAGGCCCGATGTTCTTGATCCGGCGTTATTGCGCCCGGGTCGTTTTGACCGCCAGGTAGTTGTTGACCGCCCGGATGTAAAAGGACGCGAAGGCATTTTCCGCGTACACGTGCGCAAAATACCACTTGACCCAACGGTTAATCTTGAAGTACTAGCCAAGGGAACCCCCGGGTTATCAGGTGCGGATCTCGCGAATCTTGTTAATGAAGCCGCGTTACTTGCTGCCCGTAAGAACAAACAAATTGTCGAAATGATCGACTTTGAAGAGGCAAAAGACAAAGTAATGATGGGCATGGAACGCAAGAGTATGATAATTTCCGACGAGGAAAAAAAGACTACTGCTTACCACGAAATAGGTCACGTGCTTGTCGCCAAAATGATACCTGAATCTGATCCGGTACATAAAGTAACGATTATCCCCCGCGGGCGCGCGCTTGGCGTTACGCATTATCTGCCTATGGATGAAAAACACACGTACTCGAAGAAATATCTTACCGCGATGATAACGTATGCACTTGGCGGAAGAGCCGCCGAAAAGTTAGTTTTTAACCATTATACCACCGGCGCGGGAAACGATATAGAACGTGCATCCGGTCTTGCGCGCAAAATGGTGTGCGAGTGGGGCATGAGCGAGAAACTTGGCCCGTTGAGTTATGGTGCTAAAGAAGAAGAAATTTTCTTAGGCCGTGAAATTCAAAAACACCGCGATTATTCAGAAAAAACCGCCATCGATATTGATGAAGAAATCCGTTCGATAGTAACAACATGCATGGAGCGTGCAGAGGAAATACTGAAAGAAAACATCGAAGTACTGCACCTGCTTTCAAAGGAATTGTTAGAGCGTGAAATTCTTGACGGCGAACAGATAAATGCAGTTATGCGCGGCGAACAATTACCGCCCGTGCAAAAAGATAATGGCCATGCACCTGAAGAGGTACCTGACCATGTAAAGAAACTTATGGAAACCAGGAATAAACCCTAAGCGGCCTATTATTCATGCTTCCAAACGATAATAGTTCTATTCACTACAGAGATGAAGTCCTCAGAAAGATGATTCATCTCTGTAGTCTTTCTATCCCAATTGTTTACTACTATATACCACGGATGCCCGCGATACTTATTCTGGCCTCGATGGCCTTGTTTGCGTTGGTGGTCGATTTAAGCAGGTATTTTTTTCCATCCGTATCAAAAGTGTTTTACTCCCTTTTTGGATTCATGCTTCGTAAACATGAAGTAGATGCCAAAAAAAAGAACCTTAATGGTGCAACCTATGTCCTCCTTTCAGCGTTGATATGCGTTGTTATTTTTCCCAAGATACTTGTTATAACCGCAATTTCGGTTCTCATTATAAGTGATACTTCAGCCGCGCTGATTGGCAGAAAATTCGGTACCCATAAGTTTTTAGCAAAAAGCCGTGAAGGAACATTAGCGTTCTTTGTGAGCGCGGTGATAGTAATTGCCGTTACCCCCAAAATTACCCATGAGCCCAAGGAATACCTGATTGGTGTAGTCGGTGCCGGCGTGGCTGCTATTGTAGAAAATATTTCCTTTGGCTGGGCAGATGATAACCTCTCGATCCCGCTATCGATAGGCTTTACCATGTGGGGTCTGTACTTGCTTTTATACCCGCAAGTTGATTTGTTTGCACCGTTAGCCCGGTAAACGGGCTGATAAATTGAATGACATCTACTTGTAAGGTTGTTCAACTGCAATAATAAATTTGGGCCTCGCAGTAATTCCGTAAGTACGGACGTATATTAAAGTTCGAATCTACCTTTGCTTTTGTGGTAGCGAAAGTGCAAATCTATTAAAATTATGTTTCATATTTCTTTGCTGTCAATTCTATGATTCTTTTTGTGAATGATGAAACAAATGGATTCTCTATTTTTCACTTGTATAATTTTACCAAAGGAGTAATAGTCAAGCAGTTGACATTCACAAAGCGTCAGAAATTTGTGATGGAAATTAACAACCACTAAGGTGATATAAATGAATCAAAAAGGATTTAATTTTCACTTTCCTTTTGTTTGT
>JACPGF010000412.1:0-17601 GCA_016182615.1 Ignavibacteriales bacterium | reverse complement strand
TATAATGCATTGTATGAAAAATCTATAAACGTTATTATCAATCAATTCGGTCAACCTACAAACGATGGTACTTTTTTATTAACCGATTCGACAATATATGAGTATCAGTATGGTCTAATTAATATGTTCAAAAAAGAGCTTTTAAGAAACGAAAAAATTAAGATAAGAGAATTAGGCTGGGAAGGTGAGGTTTATTCTTCTGTTGTATGGTTTATTAAAAGAGATTCTAAGTGGATATCAATAGCTAATCTAAGATGGAATAAAAAGTATATCCACTATTAGATTTGCCGAGTTTTTAAGTACAGCAAGACGTGTTGTGTTATAAAATGAATAAATTTGACTTTACACTTAATTTAACAAATACCTAAGTTTACTTGCAACAAGCGCATGAAAAAATTGTACGCGGTAGAAAGTGTCTGAACCATGATTCCAATACAACGTTTAACAAAGCAGCAACAAATTGCTAACTTTGTGGTAAGCAACAGTTCTTCGCTACATTTAACCACAAACGCGCAAAACAAGCGCAAAGATAGCTTCAAAGAAAAACTATTTACAAACAACTCATTTTTGACAAATTATTGGACGAGTCAGATGGAAATCTCAGGATTAACAGAAAAAATATTGCATTTTCCTCACCCGAGCGGAGTGAGCTGTTTGTAGAAACAACAAATCAAAAAAACTGCGCCCCAGCGGGGTGCACCCTTACAAGGCACTACAATGTTCGTTTTGTTTTTTCTACAAACAGACCACCCTTACAGGGCAGAACCATAAGGAGAAAACAATTAATTTTCTTTACCCTCGGTTATTTGTTTGTAACCTACTTGCAAAATTTGAGAATATATTACAATTCCATCAAAGGGATTAATGACGTTTGTAATTGGGTATGAATGGTTTGAAACTGCTTTGAAGAAATTCACGAAAAAAATACTATTTACCCAACCCTTGCCAAATATCAAAGCTTCATATTCGGCAAGGGTTTTTTCTTTTTTGGAATTTCACTTTCTTATTTATTGATTTAGAGATTCGCGGGCTTTGTACTGAATTGCAATTAGTGCTTATTAATTCTACACTAGTATCCTCTTTCCTTACCTCATCTTTCTCATTAACCCAAACACAAGCAGCCCGTCAGCTCTGCACGATATAGTGTGTAATTTGTAACTAACTTAATTACAAAGGGTTGTGGTTATTTTCCCGTTGCTATTGCGCTTTTATTGCAAATTACCTGCCACATATTGCCTATCTCACAGCTAATAAACCATAAGCCTAGCTTGTGCTGAGAAATTAATCAGTTTTTCATCTCCCTGTTTTTTAATTCAGGCATTAAAATTGTATGCAGGGGAATGTTACAAACAAATAGGAACTTCCGGGAACACGGAAGAAATGAAAATGCACGAAGTCCACAAAGATCCATTCATCGAAGAACTGATTGCAATCACCGGTCAGGATCCTGCCCAATGCTATCAATGCGGAAAATGCTCAGCAGGCTGCCCTGTTAGGGAGTTTGCAGAAGATGCGCCAAACCGCGTGGTACGCTATGTACAGCTGGGATTTTACGACAAAGCCTTGCAGTCTAACACCGTCTGGCTTTGCGCGGGATGCCAAACATGCTCCGGCCGCTGCCCAAAGGATTTCCATCTTGCTCAGTTCATGGATGCCATGCGCGAAATGGGTACGAAAAGACACATTGTAACTAAAGAAAAGAAAACCGTTGCTTTCCACGAGTCATTCCTCGACCAGATAAAATGGAACGGCCGCTCGCATGAGTTCGGGATGGTGCTTGAATATAAGTTGAAAACTATGGATTTGTTCAAGGATGTTGACCTTGTACCCGGGATGCTTTCCCGCGGTAAATTGAGCATACTGCCGGAAAAGATAAAAGACGGAAATTCAGTTAAAAAATTGTTTAAAGAAAAAGAATGAATGCCGAAGCCACAGGAGGTCGCATGAATTTAGGATATTACCCGGGCTGTTCGCTTGAAGGCTCGGCAAAAGAATTTAATCAGTCACTAAAAGCAACCTTGCAGGCGCTTGAAGTGCAGTTGAGCGAGATTGATGATTGGTCTTGCTGCGGTGCATCATCCGCGCACTCGGCCAATCATCTGCTCGCTCTGGCTTTGCCTGCACGCAACCTGCTTCTGGCAAAAAAACAGGGCATGAGTGAAATAGTTGCACCGTGTGCAGCCTGCTATAACAGGCTGGCAGTAACCCGCCATGAACTAAACAATAACGAAACCGCACGCAAAGGTGTTGAAGATCTGCTGGAAACTCCGTATTCGGATGGGATGCAGATTCTCAATCTCGTTCAGTTATTCCATCATATTGGTTTACCGGTTATTAAAGAAAAGATCAAACGGCAGATGAGCTTTCTGAAACCCGCGTGTTATTACGGCTGCCTGCTGGTAAGGCCAAATAACATTACCGGTTTTGACGATGCTGAGCATCCCACGGCAATGGAACAGGTAGTGGAGATAACCGGCACGAAAGCAGTTGACTGGAACTTTAAAGTGGAATGCTGCGGTGCATCGCACTCCATTGCGCACACAAAAATTGTTGAAAAGCTGTCAAAAAATAAATTGCCGCCTGCCCGATGTGCCACTCGAACCTCGATATGCGGCAGTTGAACATGAAAAAGAATAATCCGGCACATCAGGAAATGCCGGTACTCTATCTTAGTGAATTTCTTGGACTTGCCCTTGGGCTTACTCCTGAGCAGCTAGGCATTAATCTGCATTTTATTAACGCTCTGCCGGTTTTAACCCCGGCTGAGGCAAAATAACCCGAACAGAGCTTAATTTGGTGAAAGCATATATCTCATGAAAATAGGCGTATTTATTTGTTATTGTGGAGAAAACATCGGCAGAACCGTTGACTGCGCCGCTGTTGCCAAAGCCACGGCAATGCTTCCGGGTGTTGCCCATTCTGAAGATTACAAATACATGTGCTCGGATCCCGGGCAAAATTTAATTAAACAGGCAATTTTAGATAAAAAGCTCGATGCGATTGTTGTCGGCTCATGCTCTCCGCACATGCACGAGAAGACCTTCCGCAAAGCCGCTGCAGCAGCGGGTGTTAACCCGTACATGGTAGAGATTGTCAATCTGCGCGAGCATTGTTCGTGGATACACGATGACATTCCTTCGGCAACAAAAAAAGCCATTGACCTGATGCGCATAGCCATCGAGAAGGTAAAGCGCAATGACCCGCTTACCCCCATCCGGGTTCCGGTAACTAAACGTGCACTCGTTATCGGCGGCGGCATCTCGGGCATACAAGCCGCTTTGGATGTGGCTAATGCCGGGTACGAAGTTGTACTTGTCGAGAAAGAACCTTCAATCGGCGGGCACATGAGCCAGCTTTCTGAAACATTTCCCACGTTGGACTGCTCGCAGTGTATCCTTACTCCCCGCATGGTTGAAGTCTATCAGCATCCAAAGATAAAATTATACGCCTACTCCGAAGTTTCAAATGTCGAAGGTTTTATCGGCAACTTTAGTGTCACTATCCGCCGTAAGGCGCGCGGCGTGCGTGATGAAGTGTGTACCGGCTGCGGTTTATGCGTGCAAAAATGCCCGATCAAAAAAGCACAGAACAGTTTTGAAGAAGGAATGGCAATCCGCCCTGCAATGTACGTCCCCTTCCCGCAGGCAGTTCCTAATATTCCGGTTATTGACCGCGAAGTGTGTACCTATTACAAGAACGGCAAATGCCAGATGTGTAAAAAAGTGTGCGGCAGGGACGCGATTGATTTTGAACAGCAGGACACGTTTGTTACCGAAGCCATCGGTGCAATCATCGTGGCAACAGGTTACAAGTTATATACAATTGACAAAAAACCTGAGAACAGTTTAATAAAGGGCTACGGCGAGTACGGTTACGGCATGTATAAAGATGTTGTGAACGGCTTGCAGTTCGAGCGCATTGCAAGCGCCTCCGGCCCGACTAACGGCGAGATACTCCGTCCTTCGGACAAATCGGAACCGAAAAAAATCGTCTTTATACAGTGCGTTGGTTCGCGCGATGAGGCAAAAGGCTTTACCTATTGCAGTAAGATCTGCTGCATGTACACGGCAAAGCATGCCATGCTCTACAAGCACAAAGTGCATGATGGCGAAGCATATGTGTTTTACATGGATATCCGTTCCGGTGGAAAAATGTACGAGGAGTTTGTGCGCCGTGCTATTGAAGAAGACGGTGTGAAGTATATCCGCGGACGTGTTTCTAAAATTTACGAAGATGACGGTAAACTTGTTGTAAAAGGCGAGGATACCATTGCCGGGATGCCGGTAACAATTAACGCCGATATGGTTGTGCTCGCAACTGCCATGATTGCACAGAGCGAAGCACCGCAATTGGCACAAATGCTTGGTGTTCCTTACGACACGTACGGCTTTTTACAGGAAGTTCACCCGAAACTGCGTCCGGTGGAAACAAGCACAGGCGGTATTTTCCTTGCCGGTGCCTGCCACTCGCCACGCGATATACCCGAGTGCGTTGCAATGGCCTCTGCCGCGGCTGCAAAGACGATGGTACTGTTCGGTTCAGATATGCTGGAGCGCGAACCAGTAGTTGCCAAGGTACATGCAGATACATGCGCGGGATGTTTCTACTGCCAAAAGGTTTGTGCGTATAGTGCAATCGAGCGCAAGGAAATCCGCAACCGCCAAGGCGAGCTTATAAAAACAATTGCATACGTTAACGAAGGCCTCTGCCAAGGCTGCGGCACATGTAATGCAACGTGCCCTTCAAAATCCGTTGAGCTGATCGGCTTTAACGATGAGCAAATCTTTAACGAGATTCTGGCGTTGGATGAAGTGTTTTAGGGGAAATTATTAATTAATAATGAATAATTAATAATGAAAAATGTAGAATGTAGAATGTAAAATGAAGACAAAATCTGCAGAATGATTTGAATTTTTTTTAGTCTTTGGAGGGATTGAGAATTGTTTACGAACTTAAAATGATTGCTTTGTATTAACCCCAGGCAGGGGTGGAATAGCTATAGAAAAGACATTTCCAAAACATACAGTGTGCCGTTAGGCACGCGAAAGAAATAAGGCTGGGGCAAATTGAAATTGTGAGATTTGTTTACGGGACACACATCTGCCTGTGCACAGATTTTCCCGTCCGCCTGACGGCGATCAACGTATGCGGATTTTGATGTGGAGCTTCCCTCTCTTTGCGAAGGAGAGGGACAAAGGGTGAGGTTGTTTTGTTTTACCTGTATTAACGATGCCTCAAAACAATTCTCCCGTCTCGCTAAAGCGAGCCACCCTCCTATCAAAAAGGAGGGACTTAAGAACAAAATGGGTGTACTGTTGTTAAATAACAACCTCACCCCTGCCCTTCTCCTTGAAAAGGAGAGGGGAGAATACAATGAACTTTATTAATGATGATATATTTATGGCTGAAGAAAAATTTGAACCTAAAATAACCTGCTTTGTCTGCAACTGGTGTACCTATACCGGAGCGGATCTCGCAGGTACTTCGCGGCTGAAACAGCAGACAAACGCCCGACTTATCCGCGTGCCCTGCACTGGCCGCATTGATCCGGTGTTTATCATAAAGGCTTTTGAAAGCGGCGCCGATGGCGTGCTTGTTTCTGGCTGCCACCCTGCTGACTGCCACTATAACACCGGTAACTATCACGCGCGCAGGCGCTGGATTTTTTTCCGTGAGCTGCTAAAGCAGGTTGGCATTCCCGAATCGCGCCTCCACTTCTCATGGGTATCTGCCTCCGAGGGAAAAAAATGGGTTGATGTGGTTAACGGTGTTATCGATACCGTGCGTAAAGAAGGCCCGTTTGAAGATTATCATAAGGTCAACACCGAATTTGCCTTTCCTGAACCGGAAGAGGCAGTTTGCAGTTAATACACGAAGTTAGCAATGACGGTATAACACATAACGTGTTTTTACCAAGAGCGGAGTAAAGAAAATGCAGGAATTAATTCAGGCAGCACAGGCTGCCTTAACATCAAAAGAAGCAGCGTTTATTATAGGATACGCGTTAACACCGGATGGAAAGAAAACCCGCCCGTTTATTGCCCGTACACCGGATGAAGCTGCGAAGCTGGTTTTTAATCATACATGCGCGCATAACCTTGCCGTGTATCTTACCCGTATTGCCAAACCGAAAGAAGGCAAAATGGGTATCGTTGCCAAGGGATGCGATACGCGCGCCATTGTGGCTTTAATCCAGGAAAATAAAATAACCCGTGATCAGGTATATATCATCGGGGTTAATTGCAGCGGTGTAACCGCTGATGTTACGCTTCCCTTTGGCGCAGACAATCTGCCTTCGAAGTGCATCATGTGCCAGGTGCAGGTTCCTCCCGTTTCGGATGTACTTGTTGGTACTGCAGCACCATACGATAAACCGAAGGATGCTGTTACAGAGCGCATGCAGCTGCTTGAAGCGATGAACGAACATGAGAGATTTGCTTTTTGGGCCTCTGAGTTTGAGAAATGCATTAAATGTTATGCATGCCGCCAAACCTGCCCTATGTGCTATTGTGAACAGTGTATTGTCGATAAAACTGTTCCAAGGTGGATTGAAAGCAGTGCCTCGCTCCGTGGTAACTTTTCCTGGAACATGATTCGGGCATTTCACCTCGCCGGGCGTTGTATTGGATGCGGCGAGTGTGAGAGGGCATGCCCGATGGACATTCCACTGATGTTGTTGAACCGCAAAATGGGAATGGTAGCTATGCAGCAGTTTAATTACAGGCATGGCGTCAATCCCGAAGAACCTACACTTGTCGGCTCTTACAACATGCAGGATAATAACGAGTTTTTTAAATAGGGAGCAATGCAAGCCATGAAACAATTTATAACCACAGATGAAAAACTCAGGCAGCTTGTACATGCCCTGTCAAAAAACGCATGGAACATCATTTCTGCCGGTAAAGAAGGTACTAACTTCATTTACATTAATGACGGCAAAGATTTGGTGATTAATGCAGACAGCAAACCAACAAAGCTATCTGCCAAGGAATTCTTTTTCCCTAAAACCGAGCCGCTGTTTTTCTACAAAAAAAATCATGACGGCGTTGACTTACTTGACCCGAAAGATGTTTTACGGAAAACTGTTCTGTTCGGTGTAAAGCCTTGCGATGCAGCCGCTGTGCCAGTTATGGGCAAAGTATTTAACTGGGATTATAAAGACGAGTTCTTTAACAGACGGGTTGAGCAGACCGTCATTATCGGTATGGCGTGCAGCTATTCCGACGTGTACTGCTTCTGCACTTCAACAGGGCTTAGCCCCGAAAGCAGTAAGGGCTCCGATGTATTCCTCAAACCGGCACAAAATAGCAGCTACATTGCTGAGGCTGTTACCCCTAAGGGTGAAGCATTTGTTGTTGAGTTTAGCAGTTTTTTTGATGCAGCTAACGAGAACGATGTAAAACTATTGCTCAATAGTCCCAAAGGACCGGAAAAGAAATTCGACGCCAATCAGGTAAAGCAGTGGTTAGACGGCCATTTTGAAGACCCGCTATGGAATGAAGTAGGCGAGACTTGCCTTGGCTGCGCGCAGTGTGCTTTTACCTGTCCAACGTGTCATTGCTTCGATATTGTTGATGAGTCATGTGGATACAATTGCGGGCGCAGAGTAAAGAATTGGGATGGCTGCCAATTCGGGCTTTTTACTAAGCATGCTTCAGGCCATAACCCCCGCGGCCATCAACCGGAGCGGTACAGGCAGCGTATCTCGCATAAGTTCAAGTATTACCAGGATAAGTTCGGCGAAATATTATGTACCGGCTGCGGCCGCTGTACACGCGGGTGTCCTGTTGGTATAGACATTGCAGAAATAGCACAAGAGATTAACAAACGCAACAGCGTACTTGTTTAGAATTGCAGGATAATGATTATGGAAAACATATATAAACCGGAACTTGTTGAAATATTAGACGTGATTGATGAAACACCCGATATCATAACGTTTAAACTAAAATTTAAAGACCCGGAATACCACAAAGAATTTAATTTTCTCGCGGGTCAGTTTGCAGAATACTCGGTATTTGGCGAGGGCGAATGTACATTTTGCATTGCCTCCTCTCCCACCCGGCCCGATTTTCTGGAATGCTCGTTTAAAGCAGCAGGAAAAGTAACCAACGCGATGCGCCGCCTGCAAACCGGCGACACGATGGGTCTCCGCGGCCCGTATGGCAATTACTTTCCGGTTGAAGAAATGAAAGGCAAGAGTGTTGTGTTTATTGCCGGTGGTATCGGTCTTGCGCCTGTCCGCTGTGTTATATGGAACGTGCTCGATTTGCGCGACCAGTTTAAAGATGTTACTATCGTGTATGGTGCTCGCTCTGTGGCAGATTTAGTCTACAAGCGCGAGCTTGAAGAATGGAAGCAGATGCCCAGCGTAAAAACGGTTGTAACCGTTGATCCGGGTGGCGAAACTCCCGATTGGAACGGCGAGATTGGATTTGTACCAAGCATTGTTGAAAAAGTTGCCCCCAATGCCGAAAACACGGTTGCTGTCATCTGCGGTCCTCCCATCATGATTAAATACACGATGCCTGTTCTTGAGAAACTCGGATTCAAAGAAGAGAATGTTATTACCACGTTAGAAAACCGCATGAAATGCGGAGTCGGCAAATGCGGCCGGTGCAATGTTGGCAACGTGTACGTGTGTAAAGACGGTCCGGTGTTTACCTACAAACAATTAAAAGAGTTGCCCGAAGAATATTAAACAACGCCGTCGGGGTGTTGTTTATTCGGATAAGTGAATCAAGCGGCCTGGTGAGTTTCCACATCAAGCCGCTTTTTTAATTATGAGTTATGAATTTTGAGTTATGAGTGGGGCAAAATAGTTATGAGTAACTCTATAAGAGATAAAATCAGGCTCTGATTGAAAAGTTTTTTTTCAAATGCCCTGAAGGGGCTAAATCTGAGTAACCACGGGTTCCATACCTGTGGATAATCCAGCCAAAGAGTAAACGTCACTCTGAAGGCGGCGAACTGCAACGCGGAGTTGGCGACAATTTTTCTATGCTGGACTCTCAAAATTATGGTTCACCGCATTTACAAACTGGATTATCTACCCTCCTCACAACGTTAGCCCCGCTCGGGGATGGAAAATTTGTCTGTTTCTGTCCACGGGTAAGGAACCCGCGGTTACTCCGATATCGCCCCATTCGGTGGGTGTCGCATAATTTAGAAATGGATAGTATTCAACAAAAACGTTGGGCTGAAGCCCTTTTGTTTAGGTCTTTTAATCCCCCGGTTTACCCAATGCCTACCAAGAGATGGCATTGGGTTGAAGATGCGTTGTTAAAACATCTTGCTAAGCATTTTTATTCGTCGATTTTAGCTCAAAAACGAAATGTCTTTCCCAAAAGTTTGAGTTTTACCACTACCACTTTTGTCAGGTGAAACACACCCCCATCAAACTGCAGGCTTTGGAGATTTGAAATTTCTGAACTACTAACTCAGGACAAGAGAAAAAAGAAAGCAAAAGCTGGAACTTTGTTTTTGCGAGCAAACCGATGTAAATCATTGGTCTTTACTGTTAAGTAAACAATGAATGGAGCAGCGTCCTGAGCCGGCTGTCATATTCTGCATTGACGGTCATGTTAACCGGTACTACGGTTAAAGTTAAGTTGACACCATCGGGTAAAAACCCGGGGAAATGTTAGACTAAGCGCATTATAGGCTGACGTAATTACGATTGATTGCATTGCCATTGGTTTAAACCCAATGCCGCCCTTGTACGCATTGCACAGGGGCGGCTTGCTGCTATAGCCGTTTTATTATCATAAAGGTCACATCATCATCGGGCCGTTCTTTGCCCGTCCATTTGTAAATTGCATCATTGAGCAGTTCAATTAAAGCTTGGGGCGGTTTATCGATATTCTCGGTGAACATGGCGTGCAGCCGCTCTAAACCGAACATCTCTTTTTCAGCGTTGAACATTTCGATAAAACCGTCACTCAGCCATAACAAAACATCACCTTTGGCCAGATGCAGAGTGGTTTCTTTGTACTGAACCTGAAACACTGTTCCCAAAGGCACATTTTTCGACTCGATAATATCGGTAAATTTATTGGCGGCTTTGTAATGCAATACCTGCGGCATACCGGCGGAAACATAGCGCAGCGTATCATCTTGCAGGCGGCCTAAAACCATGCACATGTATAACGGGCTCAGCTTCATTTCCTTCATTGCCTTTGAAGTAAATTCCATGAACTCAACCGGCTGCATTGTTGCACCAAGGCCGCTAAAGAAACTTTTCGCGGCTGTTACCATAATTCCTGCTTTAACACCATGCCCCGAGGCATCGCCAAATGCAAAAACAAGTTCGTTGGGTGTTTCGATAAAGTCGTAATAATCACCGCCTACTTCCGTTGCCGTTTTCATGAACACGGCAATTTCGTAGCCCGGTATTTGCGGCACTACTGAAGGCAGCATTGAAAGCTGTAATTTGCGGGCTTCTTCAAGTTCCTTTACGGTGCGGTCATTTTCGGCCTGCAAGGCCTGCCATTGCACCTCGGCAGCTTTTGCCTGCAGTTCTGCTGCTTTCGCACGCAGTTCGGATTCAATTGCCCTTGCTGCCTGCATTTCGTTTTGCAGGCGCAGTTCGCCGGTATTCCGTTCCTGCTCTATTGCAGCCGCTGAAAGTTCCTGCACCTCTCTCAGTTTATCTTCAAGAGTAAAATTGGTTTTTGAATAATTGCGTGCAAGATACAATGACATTGAAAACGGCAAACTGGAAAAGCCCGTGTAAACCAAAATTTCAATCAGCCAGCCGGGTACGAATTTTGCCACGTTTAAATAACTAAGGGCAAAACTGAAGATAAACAGGAAAATAAATCCCGCCGCGCCGCTAATTAAAATACCGGCACCTTCAATTTTTTGCCGTACCATGTTGATAAAGCAGATGATTGCTTCAACGGCGGCAAGTGCAACAAAAACTGCCAGCAGAGCGTTGATAAGATGCACGCTGAAAAAAAAGATTTCTACAATTGCTATAACTGCCGAAAAAAAGAGATACAGGTATCCTCGTTTTGGCAGTTTGGCAAAACGGATGGTGAAGAGAAAAAGCACAAAGAAAAAGAACATTGCCGGGAGTGAAACAAGTTCAACAACGGCAAAAATAAAAAACCAGATGATTGACTGCTGCAACACTAACAGGTAACCAAGGTACAGCAGGATGGTGAGTGATAATGCAAACAGGCCGAAGAACAAACTTAACCTGTTGCGCGAGTAGAAGAAATAGAGCAGCAAATGCGAAAAACCCAGCGCGAACAATATACCGAGAAGGACACCCTGAGTAGCGAAATTATCATAAATGCCGTAGATTCTGTCTGTTATTCCTTTATTAGCATCCTGCAGACGGGTAATAAAGCCGGTTGTCGGCCGCAGGCTCCACAAGACTTTTGGAACCCGGTCGAGCTGCTCGTTCGAAAAACGAATTGCAAGCACCTGCACGGAATCTGCAGAAAAAGTCATAACAACAGGGGTGCCAACCGGCTGCGCGAAAATTTCCTTGTCTTTATCCGCGCCCGGCTTGCCAAACGAATCAATAAATTTTCCATTTAGAAATATTTGTGATGCGCCCAAATGCCATATTGCCAGCCCCACGGTTGCATTATACAGGGATGAATCAATTCGTATTTTTAACCTGTACCAGCCAATTCCCGGACGCTTCAAAGCTTCAACAGACCGGCCATTCTCTTTGTTTTCTATTACCTTCCAGTTATTATCGTCAAACTGCCGTGCAGACCATTGCATCGAATCACCCGCGTGAAACCTCCAGTTATTATTCAAGATTATACCCACGGGAGCCATAGGCCCATCTTTTTTCAGGAGTGAATCTCTTGTAAGGACGTTTGTTTGCTGCGCGTAGAATGGCGCACCGGCATAAAGCACAAGAATACAAATGTTGAAAAGTAATTGTTTCATGAAAATTTCAATGTAGTTTTAAGTGAAGTCAGAGCATCCCGTATATACGTGCCGGAAAGGCCGCATGTGCAGTGTCTTTCCGGCCGGATAATAATTTTACGACTCATAGCCCAGAACAGAAGAAAGCCAGCGCTCAACTTCTTTCAGGCTCATTCCTTTTCGTTTATGATAATCCTGAATCTGCCCTTTTTGCATTTTACCAATGGTAAAATAGCGTGAATCAGGATGAGCAAAATACCAGCCGCATACAGAGGCAGCCGGATGCATAGCCAGAGATTCGGTTAAAGTTATACCGGTGTTCTCAGTTGCATTAAGCAGTGCGAACAATGATATTTTTTCGGTATGGTCAGGGCAGGCAGGATAGCCCGGTGCAGGCCGTATTCCCTGATAAGTTTCTTTAATCAATTCATCGTTGGTTAGCTGTTCATCCGCGGCATAGCCCCACAATTCCTTGCGTACGCGCTGATGCAGATGCTCGGCAAATGCTTCTGCCAGACGGTCGGCAAGAGCTTTTGCCATTATGGACGAGTAATCATCATTGTTCTTTTCATATTCTGCAACAAGTGCATCAAGCCCAAGCCCGGTAGTTACGGCAAACGCGCCCATGTAATCTTTGCGCCGGCTGCCCTTTGGTGCAACAAAGTCAGCAAGCGAGAGGTGCGGTGTACCGGCAACTTTTTCGCCCTGCTGCCTGAGCATGTGCAACTCTGCCAGAATCCCTTCGCGTTTCTCATCGGTGTAGAGTTCAATGTCATCGTGATTAATGCTGTTGGCGGGGAAAATACCCGCAACACCGGAGGCTTTAATTTTCCTCCCGGCAATAATCTCATCAAGCATCGTGTTCGCGTCATTATACAATTTTTTTGCTTCCGCGCCGTATTGCCCGTTTTCAAATATTGCCGGATACTTGCCTTTCAACTCCCACGTAATAAAAAACGGTGTCCAGTCGATGTATTCGCGCAAGGTTTCAAGCGGGTAGTCCTCAAACTTAGTAATACCCGGTTTTAACGGCGGAACAATGGGAACTTCATTCCAATTGTACCGTGGTTTGTTAGCACGGGCTTCATCAAGCGAAACAAAATTTTTCAAGGCAATTTTTTTCTTGTAGTCGTTGCGTATCTTTTCATACTCTGTTTGATGAGCAGCAACAAATCCGGGTTTTTGTGTTTCGCTCAGCAGGCTGCTTGCAACCGGAACACTTCTGGAAGCATCGAGCACGTGCACAACTGGTTGATTGTAATGCGGAGCAATTTTAACTGCCGTGTGTATCCGCGAAGTAGTCGCGCCGCCGATAAGTAATGGTACGGTCATACCGCGCCTTTGCATTTCTTTGGCAACATGGCTCATCTCATCAAGCGAGGGCGTAATTAATCCACTCAGCCCGACAATATCAACTTTTTCTGCAATGGCAGCATCAAGAATTTTGTCGGCAGAAACCATAACACCCAAATCGATAACATGATAGTTATTACAGCCGAGTACAACACCCACGATATTTTTACCAATATCGTGCACATCGCCCTTTACCGTGGCGAGCAGGATCTTGCCCTTAACACTCGCTTCACCGGATGCGGTTTTTTCAGCTTCGATAAACGGGATAAGATACGCTACCGCCTTTTTCATAACCCGCGCACTTTTAACAACCTGCGGCAGAAACATTTTTCCGGCACCGAACAAATCACCGACAACGTTCATCCCTGCCATCAGCGGGCCTTCGATAACATGAATTGCCGCGCTGCATTGCTGCCGTACCTCTTCGGTATCGACATCAATAAATTCAACAATGCCTTTAACGAGCGCGTGTTTCAGCCGTTCAGCAGCGGGAGCGTTACGCCATTCTTCAATTTTTTCTTCCGGTCCGGCACCTTTTTTTACACTCTCTGCAAAAGTAATCAGCCGTTCCGTTGCATCGGGTCTCCGGTTTAGCAGCACATCTTCAACCAGTGCAAGTAAGTCTTTCGGGATGTCCTCGTAAACGGCAAGCTGCCCCGCGTTAACGATGCCCATATCAAGCCCGGCGCGTATAGCATGGAAAAGAAAGACCGAGTGCATTGCCTCGCGGACAACGTCATTCCCCCGGAAGGAGAATGAGAGGTTGCTGATACCGCCGCTTGTTTTAGCGAGCGGCAGATTTTTCTTTATCCAGCGGACGGCCTCGATAAAATCAACAGCATAACCATTGTGCTCTTCAAGCCCGGTTGCAACGGTTAGCACGTTTGGGTCAAAAATAATATCCTGCGGAGGAAAGCCAACCTCTTGTGTCAGCAAATCGTAAGCCCGTTTGCAGATGGCGATGCGTCTTTCATAAGTATCTGCCTGCCCCTGCTCATCAAAGGCCATAACAATAACCGCGGCGCCATAACGGCGTACCAGCTTAGCCCGCTCGATAAATGCCGCCTCGCCTTCTTTCATGCTGATTGAGTTAACAATACTTTTCCCTTGCAGGCATTTTAATCCGGCTTCTATTACCTGCCATTTCGAAGAGTCTATCATTATTGGCAGGCGTGCAATGTCGGGCTCGGACATGATGAGGTTCAGGAATTTCGCCATCGCGAATTCACTATCGAGCATTCCCTCGTCCATATTCACATCAATAACCTGCGCGCCGCCTTCAGCCTGACCTAATGCTATCGACAGTGCTTCTTCATAATTGCCGCTGACTATAAGCCGTGAGAATTTTTTAGAGCCGGTAACATTGGTACGTTCGCCGATATTAACGAAGTTGGTGTCTTCCCGTAAGACTAATGGCTCCATGCCGCTTATAGCAGTAAGCGGTTCAATAACGGGCAGTGTTCTTGGAGTAAGTAGTGCACACGTCTCGGCAATTGCTTTAATGTGTGCCGGTGAAGTGCCGCAGCATCCGCCAGCAATATTAAAGAAACCGTTCTCTGCAAAATCTTTTAATAACTCCGCCATTTCGGGGGCAGTCTGGTCATATCCGCCAAATGCATTTGGCAGCCCCGCGTTGGGATAAATGCTGACGTGGCAGGATGCGAGGCTTGCAAGCTCTTCGATAAACGGCCGCATCTGCTGCGCGCCTAATGAACAGTTAATACCCACGCTGAGCAGGTTTGGCGCGTGTGCAACCGATGTATAAAAAGCAGAAATCGTTTGGCCCGAAAGCGTTCTGCCGCTTTGGTCAACAATAGTGCCTGAAATCATTACCGGTATTTGTAATCCGGTTTCATCGAGATAACGGGAAATGGCAAAGATTGCCGCTTTCGCGTTAAGCGTGTCAAAAATTGTTTCAACAAGCAGTATGTCGGTACCGCCTTCAACAAGCCCTTTAACAGCATCGTAATATGCTTCAACCGCCTCATCAAAGCTTAAGGCACGGTAACCGGGGTCGTTTACATCGGGTGAAAGCGAAAGTGTTTTATTCAAAGGTCCCAAAGCGCCTGCCACGTAACGGGGTTTCTCCGGTGTTTGGGCGGTGTATGCCTGTGCAACTTCTTTGGCAATTTTAGCTGCCTCAAAGTTTAACTCATACGCTAAGTGCTCAAGATGATAATCAGCCTGTGAAATGCGCTGTGAGCTAAAGGTATTGGTTTCAATAATATCGGCACCGGCTTCAAGATATTCAGCGTGAATGGCTTTAATAACATCCGGGCGGGTGATAACCAGTAAATCATTATTCCCCTTCAAATCAGAAGGGTGGTCTTTGAAACGTTCTCCGCGGAAATCTTCCTCGGTTAGCTTGTACCGCTGAATCATGGTACCCATTGCACCATCCAGAATAAGGATGCGCCGGGAAAGTGTATCGCGCAAGGTTTCTAATAGTTTTGTCTGCAAAGTTTCGAACTCTTTATCCATAGGATTATTGTTAAAATTATATGGGAATATAAAAAAAATCCAAACGAAAAGAGGTAGATAGTTATGAATTATGAATTATGAATGATGAGTTGGTCAAAAAGCGGTTAAATCAATTTAAGATGTGGAGAGTTTTTTTTAATGGATTAATAGTAATAAATATCTTTCGGCAACCTATAAAATGATGGTTGTTGCCACCAGAAAGGATATATTTAAATGACTCAACGGGTGCAAGCTATTGCCGGATTACAATTTCATTGATAAATATGTGTTTAAATGCAGGGGAAAACAAAATGCTTACCATTCAAATCATTACGGGGTTTTTCTTCGCCCGGAGGGGTGCACCCTTACAGGGCGCTAAATTATTCGTTTTTACGAATGCTACAAACAGGCCACCCTTACAGGGCGAAAAAAGTGTTCTAATAAATAAAATTTATGAAATTGCCGCAGCAAACGAAACAATACCGTTGGCAAAAAAATTCGCGCCGAAATTAATGGGCACAATTCAAATCGTAACGTTTTTTTTGCCACAAGGTGATCTGTTGTAGAAACAACTAGGGTAACAATTTCCACGACCAGGAAGGGTGCACCCTTACAGGGCGCTAAAATATTCGTTTTTAAGCATGCTACAACAGACCACCCTTACATGTCGAAAAAAAGTGTTCTGATAAATAAAATTTAAAAATTGCCGCAGCAACGAAACAATACCGTTGGCAAAAAAATTCCTGTCGAAATTGATATTGACAATTCAAATTTTGCCAGCGGATGAATTGTGAATGATTAGTTAGTCAAGTATATCAATCTGATATGTAAACTTTTTTTCAAATGCCCCGAATGTCGGGTGCCGTATAACATAGTTTAATACCTAAAATGCACGTTAAAAAAAATCGTGACTAAAATCGTTGGTTCCTTTTTTGTGCTCTATCCCCCGGATAAATCCGGAGGCAACTTAACTAATCGTGTTATCAGCAGCCATTCATGCGGCTCTTCTTACAATTGTTCTCGGATTCAGAGGCTGTGTTAAAATTCTGACAAAATATATTTATATGTAGATATTATTGTGAAAAATATTTATTCTTCGATTTCAGGCCAAACCCAAATATAGTTCCAAAAATTTTGTGTTTTAACGCTGCCTATGAGAATCTGGTCGGAAGTGAAAAGTCACTGAATTGACCCAGTTTTACGCATCACGGGCAGTTGGTTTATATTAAGTTGACCCCATTACCTTTACATGGCGCATTTTTTATATTGTTTTTCTACAAACAGAACGCCCCGCAGGGGAGAGGAAAATATTGTACTTGAAGATTCTACAAACAGATACCCAATACTGGTCGAAGTAAAGTTGCCTTAATGCCGGATAATAATACTGTCTGAATCATGCCTTCCGAAGACAGGTAAAATTTTCAGAACTCATTTGAATGATGATGTCAGGCGGGCAAACAGGGTTTTCAGGATTAGTATTTTTTATTTCCGCATTTTCACGTATGGTTAAACTTAAAGGCTAAAAGGGAAATGTGGTATCTTTATTATTAATCATGTAATCAGCCCGTCCGGTCAGCCGGGATTCAGGAGAGCAGGTTTTCATTATTCATTACCTCCCCTCCCCCTCTTTTCGGTTCACCTGAAAATACGGTGGAAAATCTCAATTAGGCGAATCAGGTATCAGAACCACTCTAAGTAACGTGTCCATTAATAGACCAAATTTTAAGCCTGAAATGTTCTGCTTTCACCATGCACGTAGTGGCTTGGCATCCATTCCTTTTGAAAAAGCCTGCGTACAGGGAGAGTAAACTACCCCGGAGTGAACTCCGGGGTGAGGGGATATTGCATAATAACCGCTCGCAGAGCGGTTGACATCTATGCCCTAACCCCGGCATT
>JACPGF010000411.1 GCA_016182615.1 Ignavibacteriales bacterium | reverse complement strand
TTGATGTTTATATTGAGCAATTACTCACCCGCATGGGTGTTTCAAAAGAGATTTTACGGAGAATTATTGAAAAAGCTAAAAAACAGCCGAGAAAGATAGTGTTCCCTGAAGGCGAGCAGCTTAAAATATTACAGGCAGCGCAAATTTTAGTTGATGAAGGTATAGCCTATCCTGTATTAATTGGTAATCCTCAAAAAATAAAGGAATTAACCGATGAACACAATATTCAAACTGATGGATTTGAAATTGTCGATCCGGAGAATTTTCCTCGCTTGGAATTGTACGCAGAGGAACTATATAAACTCCGCCAAAGAAGGGGTTTACTCCGTCACGAGGTATATTCACTGCTGAAAAATAAAAACTATTTCGGTTCAATGATGGTACATCTCGGTGAAGCAGACGGTCTTATTTCCGGTATGACTTCGACCTATCCAAACACCATTAAACCAGCCCTGCATTGTGTTAAACTGCAGGAAGGCGTTAAAAAAGTTTCCGGATGTTACATCGTTTTAGTAAAGAAAAATGTTTTCTTTTTTGCTGATACAACAGTTAATGTTGACCCGAATGCTGAAGAACTGGCTGAAATTGCCATGCAAACCGCGATGACTGCTAAGCGCTTCGGCGTTGAGCCAAGAGTCGCGATGCTTGCCTTCAGTAATTTTGGCAGTGCACCTTACCCCCAAACCGAGAAGGTTGCTAAAGCGGTACAGATCGTAAAGCAACGGATGCCCGAATTGGAAATAGACGGTGAGATGCAGGCAGATACTGCCGTTGTTCCCGAAATACTGGCTCAACAATACCCATTCGTATCCTTCCGTGGGCCAGCTAATGTGCTTATTTTCCCCGATCTCAATTCCGGAAATATTGCATATAAACTAATGGCAAGGATTGGCAGTGCAGATGTTATCGGTCCGATTTTAATGGGAATGAGTAAACCCGTGCATGTACTGCAAAAGGGTGCGGAAATTAACGATGTTGTCAATATGACTGCAGTTGCAGTTGTAGAAGCGAATTCTAAGAAAATCTAATAAATCCCGTTTTATAAAAAAGCCTCTTCTGTAAAAGGATAGAGGCTTTTTAATTATATTTTAACCACTATGTCAAATCCTGAGTATCTGCGCCGTATCAATCTTGCCAAGTTATATATTGAAAAAAATATTTCAGGCAGCTTACTTCTCGACAATGTTGCCGAAGCTGCTTGTTTTTCAAAGTTTCACTTTCACAGGATATTTACGGCATGGACAGGCGAAACACCTGCTGAATATATATTGAGGATACGTTTAGAAACTGCCGCCAGCATTTTGATAGGTAACATTACTATGCCAATTACCGAAGTGGCAGACCGGTGCGGGATTTCATCTCCGGCATTGTTTTCCAGAATATTCAAAGAAAGGTTCGGAGCCTCACCCAGCCGTTTCCGCAAGGAAAGCAAGCATAGTAAAGCAGAAAGCAAGGAAAGTAAAATGCGCTTTTCAGAAGCTGCTTATGTTGTAGGTGCAACTTTTAACAATATGGACTTTTCGATGAAAGCAGAATTAAAATATCTTGAGGCATTGCACTTTGCAGCGGTTACCAGTCACACGGGTTATAACGAATCAATCAGCCGGGCGTATGCGCAATTGATGGGCTGGATGGGGAAAAATGGCTTGCTCTCAGAGCCACCACTTATCGCGGGAATATCATTAGATAATCCGAATATTACCGCCTTAGATAAATGCCGTTACAAAGCGTGCGCGCTAATCCCGGGTTCAATAGCAGAATCCGATGAAGTTGAAATAATAGATACCTCTGCGGGGCTGCATGCTGTATTAGAGTTTACAGGAAAAGAGCAGTTTATTAATGATGCATACCAGTATCTCTATCATACATTTATCCCGGGTGAAAATGTTGTACCTAAAGATTTCCCCTGTTATCAATTACACAAAGAAAATCAGCAAGAGCGGATGGATCGCATTTTTAATTTAACCATTTGTGTTCCCGTCGAAAGGATGTAGCATCATGGAAAAACTTGATTTGAAGAAGCAGTATAAATCACTTTATTCGGGTAAAGCTCAGGTGATACAGGAAATTGAAACACCGCCGCTAACCTACCTGATGATAGACGGAGCAGGGGATCCTAATAACAGTTTAGAATTTCAGGAAAAAGTTAGTCACTTGTACGGCTTAGCTTACACGATAAAATTTATGATAGCGAAAGCCGAAAAACAGAAAGATTATGTTGTCGCTCCGCTTGAAGGGTTGTGGTGGTGCGGTGACATGAAGCAATTTTCTGTAGATAAGAAGGAAGCATGGTTCTGGACATTGATGGTTTTGCAACCGGATTTTATTAGTAAAGCAGTTTTTGAAGAGGGAATGATTCGGTATGCCAGTAAAAAGAAGCTTTCAGTATTACCCGCGATCCGGCTAGAAATGCTAAGTGAAGGAAAAGCTGCTCAAGCTTTGCATGTTGGCCCATATAGTACCGAGGGCCCATTAATTGCGTCGATACACAGGTACATCGAAGAGAAAGGGTGCGTGTTGCATGGCAGGCATCATGAAATTTATTTGAACAATCCGGGGAAAACAGCTCCGGAAAAGATGAAAACTTTAATTCGGCAGCCATTTCTGTAGAATTTTTCCACAGTTAAGAATGTCCTTTCCAAAATAGTAGAAAAGTGAAGAAAAATAGCGCAAAAGAAAGCTTTTCTATTGGCACTATAATTGCTATTATAAGGCGTTCATTATCTTTTTTATCAAGGAAAAAACCATGCAAATTATTGACGAATGCATCAGCTGTTCAGCTTGTATCGATGAATGCCCTAGTAATGCAATTCAGCCTGCAGGTGCAGAATATGATCTTAACGGTCAAACCCACCCGGCTTTAAACGATGAACATCCTTATATCGTTGCAGAACTATGTGATGATTGTAAGAGTTGTACAGAAGTTTGCCCCGTTGAAAGTATCATGCCTAACGAATAGTTATTGAAAAGCCGTTTCGGGTTCAATATGATCCCGAAACGGCATTCAAAAATATTAAAATGGTAACTAAAACTCAACCTTTGGAGCATTTTCGGCTCCGGCTGCTGACTGAAAATATGCCTTCTCTTTAAATCCAAACATACCCGCCAATACAACTTCAGGAAACTTTTTAATATAGGTATTATACAG
>JACPGF010000402.1:1897-4226 GCA_016182615.1 Ignavibacteriales bacterium | reverse complement strand
AAAGGATTTGCCGTTTTTCTTATCATCTATGCTATTAAACTGTTAACGGATAAATAAGTTTTACTCAGCGCAAAAAAAAGGTTGCCTTAGAGGCAACCTTTTTAAAATTGATTCTTCGGAAATCGGATTATTTGTAACTCCTCAAAAACTCAATTCTATCCTGCAATTGAGCTACTGGGACTAAAAGTTTATCTTTACCATAAATTGCATCTTCCCGGTTACTAAAAGCCATCTCGTAATCTTTGCTCATAACAATTGCCTCCTCGGGACATACATCTTCGCAGAAGCCGCAAAAAATACAACGGAGCATATTTATCTCGAATTTTTCAGGGTATCTTTCCTTCTCACGATCAGTTTCAGCAGCCTGCACCTCTATTGCTAAGGCCGGGCATACGCGGGAACAAAGCCCGCAGGCCACGCAGCGCTCTTCGTTGTTAGCTTCCTGTACAAGTACAGGCCGCCCCCGGTAGGAAGCAGGGGGATCAAATTTCACTTCGGGATATTCCATAGTAAAACTTGGTTTGAACATATTTTTAAGAGTAATATTCATCCCCTTAACAATTTCAGGAAGATAAATTCTTTCCCAAAAGTTCAGGTCCTTCAGTCTCTTTTTATTGTTTGTCTCACTCATTATAACACCTGCTTAATTCATTAACATGGCAACAATTGCTGCCCAAATTAGGTTCAACAATGAAAGCGGGAACATAACCTTCCAGCCAAGATTCATTAATTGATCGTAGCGGAAGCGCGGCAAAGTCCAACGCACCCAAAGGAAAAAGAATAACACTGCACCCATCTTAACAAAATACGAAGCAATCTGTATTCCGGCTGTTAAACTTTCAGAAAGTCCCGCAGTTTCTAAATAAGGCACCTGCCAGCCGCCAAGATACAAGGTTACAATCATTGCAGATGCAATAATCATGTTTGCATATTCGGCTAAAAAGAAAGCGGCAAATTTCATACTGCTGTATTCCGTATGGTATCCACCAACAAGCTCGGGCTCGGCTTCCGGTAAATCAAAAGGCAGCCGGTTTGTTTCAGCAAATGCTGAAACCACAAATGTAATAAAACCAATGGGCTGAACTATCGCGTTCCACATCCAGCCGCTCTGCGAGGCCACAATCTCAAGCGGGCGTAATGAACCAGATAAAATTAAAACTCCGGCAATCGAAAAACCCATAGAAATTTCATAAGAAATCATTTGTGCCGATGACCTTACCCCACCAAGCAATGAATATTTGCTGCCTGAGGACCAGCCTGAAAAAGTAATTGCATATACGCCTACTGAGGTTAAGGCTAAAACGTACAGTATGCCAATATTCACATCCGCCATAACAAGCGAAACATCATACCCGAAAACATTAATCGCCGGGCCAATTGGTAAAACCGCGTATGTCCCAAAAGCCACTACCAGTGCAATAAATGGCGCGATTGAATGGATTTTTTTATTCGCAGCGTTAGGAACAATGTCCTCTTTAAAAGCAAGTTTAAAAACATCGGCAAAAGGCTGCAGTAATCCATAATACCCTACTCTGTTGGGCCCAACACGGTTTTGTGCCCAAGCACTGATTTTCCGCTCAAAATAGACGAGATATGATACTGTCAAGAGTATCATATTAACGATAACAAAAATTTTAATTCCGTTAATTATCCAAAATGACAAATCCATAATTTAATTCACCATTACACTTTCGCGTTTACTGTTTTAGTGTATTTCAACTGTAATCCTAATTCGCCAATCACATCATAATTCACATCTTTCAGCACGGGAATATTCTCAGCCATTTCAGTGAAGACTTCTTCTGCCATCGAAAATTTGATTTTGTGCCCGTGAGCCTTGAGCATGCCAACAACAATCCGCCAACTTGGCCGGGCATCATATTTCTGTGCCTTGCCCCAGCGGTCAAACTAGGTACCGAATTTGTCTAAACGGCTCATTGCCAGGCCGTCCAGACTGCGATCCATCTCTGCCACTGAAACTGCCGGCCGAATCCTTTGAATTCTTCCCGCATGATTAACCCATGTACCATGTTTTTCAGCATAGGATGCGGCTGGGAATACTATATTTGCAAACTTTGTCATCTTGTTGTAGTTAACCGCGTGCACAACCAAAAAATCCAACTTCGCGATAACTTCTTCAAGTTCTGGCATACGCTCGATAATATCATCTTCCATAACATAAAGTGCCTTTATTTTTCCAGCCTTCACCGACTCGACAATACTGTTCATATTTTTGTTGGAGTCAACCTGAATACCGGCCAGTTCCGCACCGCGTGTATTTGGGGCTTTATCTTCTTTTATTAAAATATCATCGCCCATGCTCGGCTGA
>JACPGF010000402.1:0-1865 GCA_016182615.1 Ignavibacteriales bacterium | reverse complement strand
TATAATTATCCTCGCACGTAGCATGAGCAGAACCTAAATACGCTATTTCATCCTTAGTGTATCCTTTAAGTTCCGATACTGCAGCCGAAAAAGCCTCATCCCAGGTAACCTTTGTAAGTGAGCCATTCCGCCTTACATAAGGACCATCTACCCTGCTCTCGCTATTCACATGTTTAAATGTATCTAATCTTCCGGTATCGCACATCCAATAACTATTTACGTTATCATTTTGCCTTGGTGTTATCCGCATTGCTTTATTATTCCGAACCCAGAGCTCGATATTACAGCCGTTGGAACAACCCGCGCATAAGGTTTTAGTTGAGGACATATCCCATACACGGGATTGAAATCTAAAATCACTGTTTGTAAGCGCACCAACAGGACAAATATCGGTTACATTTAAAGAGTAAGCATTATCAAGTGTTTTACCGGGAAAAGTTACAATAGTAACTTTATCTCCGCGTTTTACAAAGGTCAATTGTGATTCCTTCGCAATTTCATCACAAAATCTAATACACCGTGAACAAGAAATACACCGTTCACCATCAAACATAACATGCGGGCCTAATTCAACCCGTTTATCCTTATGCTGTTTGGTTTCTGTAAAACGGCTTTCACCGGCGCTGTGCTGATAAGCGTAATCCTGCAGCTTACACTCACCTGCCTCATCGCAGATAGGACAGTCCAAAGGATGATTAATCAGTATGAATTCCATAACCGCGTTACGGGCCGCGAGAGTTTTTTCCGATTGGCTGCTAACAACCATGCCTTCCGCGGCAAGGGTTGAACATGCTATAACTAATTTCGGCATTTTTTCAACTTCAACCAGACATACACGGCAATTTCCGGAAACCGATAAAGAAGGGTGCCAACAAAAATGCGGTATTTCAATACCTGCATCGGCGGCAGCCTGTATTATTGTTTGCCCGGGTGTAAAGGTTATTTCTTTTCCATTTAAAACAAATTTTGGCATAGCTTCTCACTCAATAAATATTATGCAGCACTTTTCTTTTTTTTGCTTTCCGCGCGCAGTATTACTTTTGTTAAAACTTCATCACGCAGAGTTTCTTGAGCAACAGCCATAATCTGCTCGGCTGTTACATTGTCTATTTTTTCTATAACTTCGTCAACCCGCACGAAACGGTTATAATACATCATGCTGTTTGCAACCCGTATCATCCGGTTCGTTGTATTCTCCATCCCCAATAAAATTGAACCCTTCAGGTATTCCTTTATCCTGCTTAACTCTTTATTGCCAATTTTTAGCTCACAAAGTTTCTTTAGCTCAAGCTTTATAATCGAAAGCGCTTTGTCTATGCTCTTTTCGTTAGTCGAAAAATATACTCCAAAAGCTGAAGCATCATAATACGAATTGACAAAAGAATTAATTTGATAAGTTATACCTTCTTTTTCTCTTACTGCCTGGTATAATCTAGATGCACTACCCTCTCCTAAGAGAACCGAAAGTAAATTAAGTATTATCCGTTCTTCGTCACGGTAACCATACGATGAGGTTCCGAGAATGCAATGTACCTGAGAAATGTCTTTTTTAACTAGCAACTCTTCGGGAATTTGTTTTTCAACAAATTTTCTCTTTGTTGGCTTTGATTTACCATGCTCAGAAAAATACTTTTCTGTTAAAGTAACAACTTCAGCGTGTGCAATGTTCCCGGAAGCTGAAACCATTAAATTATTACTTCCGTAATATTTTTTATGAAAATCTGCGATTCTTTCGGTATTGAACTTTTTAATCGAGTCTTCCCGCCCGATTATCGGCTGCGCGAGAGAATTACCTTTAAAGATAACTTCTTCAAATTTATCAAAAATTAATTCTTCCGGATTATCTTCAATATCACAAAGTTCAT
>JACPGF010000406.1 GCA_016182615.1 Ignavibacteriales bacterium | reverse complement strand
GCAATAAAAAATCATGGCTAAAGCCAAAGCGAGTCGGTACAATTGACCTCAGACTAAAAGTCTGAGGTTAGAGCATATTTATCGGGTTTCATAATAAATAAATGCCACCGATTTTGGACTTGTACCTTTTTAAGCAGGCGTTGGTTCATAGCCAGATACACCCATAATTTATGCGGGATTTTTTAAAGCATGATTTTGCAGTGATGATTTATTCAAAGCCATGTAAAATAGTTCAGATTTTCAATCAAATTGCAATGTGTTTTGCCTTGCTTTTTCAGTGGCTAAAGCCATTTATTCGTGGTTGTGTACTTCCCATCCCCCGGTTGATATGAAAAACAACCGCTATCCGGAGGGTTAAAACTAATTTTGCCCTAACCTCAGACTTCAGAGGCTGTGTTAAAACTCAATTTTTTTTGAAAATTATTTCGATTTTGAGCCGAAATCGAAGAATAAAATTGATTGACAGGGGGTTTTAACACAGCCTCTTCAGTCTGAGGTGCCCCCCTCTAGGAACTGTTCAGGCTTTAGCCACTGAAACACGCAGGTGCATTGTTAAGCTGAATATAAAGAATCTCATATACGAGCATTTTTTGTGCTTTTGAAAACTATCTCCCGCGCATTATTAACGGGAACAAAATTTTGTATATTTTAAGAAGACGTGGCAGGCAATTGTTTTTGATCATGATGTCATGACCATATAAGCACATATCAAATGAGAAAATATAAGCCCCATTCGGGGCGAAACACGCCGCGGCGGGTAGCAACAAGCCCCCTCACAGAAATTGGCGTGCCGTAGGTACGCAATAAATGAATAGTTACTAGTCAATCTGTACATCCTGCCCATTCAATTACTAAAATTTTTAGGGCAGCAATTGGTCATCTTCTTGATGAATCAATGGACCTGAAAAATTGCTGGTGATCCAAAAACCGGAATTAGTTTGTAATCATGGCTCCTAACAACTACATCCGTTTTTTAAGACGCTAATTAAAGTCATAAGTATTTTAAGAGCAGATAATTGCAAAGTATATATTACAGTTTTTCCAGAATGTTTATCAGCATCTCTTTCGTAACAGGTTTTACGATGTACTCGTTAACAACTTCATAAGATTTTGCGCGAAGAATATCTTCAGCCGCAATTGATGAAGATACAATGTATATCGGTATTTTTTTTGCGAACAAATCACTTAAAGCAGTAAATTCGTCCAAAAACTGCCATCCGTCCATAACCGGCATATTCAAATCAAGGAAAATCAAGTCCGGAAGTTTATCTTTTTCTCCTGCAATTAATCTAAGGTTATCAATCGCGGTCTTCCCGTTAAAAAAGAAATGTGTTTCCTTTACCCTGTCCGATTTATCAATCATCCTTTTCATTAAAAAATGCAGCAGATTGTCATCATCAATTAAAAATAACCTATCGATACTATACACGGTTACTCCTGAGCGGTGAATTGGATTGTAAAAACAGTACTTGTATCAGGGGTGCTTTCAACGGTAATTTTGCCTCCCATCATTTCTATCTGGCTTTTCGTGATAAAAAGGCCAAAGCCTTTTGCATCTGAGTTATCGTGAAAAGTCTTATGCAGCTTAAATATCTTATCCCGGTTCTTTGTTAAATCGATACCGAGCCCGTTATCACGAACAGTCAAAATAATACTTTCACCGGTTATATCGGTTTGGACATCAATACGAGGGACTCTTTCTTGAGAACGGTATCTAATTGCATTACTTAAAAGATTAAAAAAAATGCTTTCAAGATATTTTCGGGAATACAGAATATGTGATGCCCGGGAAAAATCGGTACAAATTTCCGCGTTCGATTGTAAAATATCGCCGCGAAGCAAATCAATAGCTTTCAGAAAACATTCATGAAAGGAAAGATTTTCTTTCTGAATAGAAAAGTCCAACCGTATCTGAGTTGCTTCAACCAAATGTTCGAAAGTTTCGTTAAGATGCTTAATGACCGGATCGAATTTTCCGATAAGGATCATTCTTTCCTCGTTGTCGTGGCAATCATTTACCATAGCAGACAGCATTTGAAGATTGGATAATGGAGCCCGGAGATTATGTGAAATCATATACCAAGTATCAGCAAGCCGCTGGTTTTGCAAAGTAAGCAGCCGTAACATATCGCTTCTTTCGCGTAATTTATTTTCCAGTTCTGTTACTATATCAACATTAATTAAGGTTACTGCCGTAATGTCTGCGAGGGCTTGTAATAAAAGTAGTTCTTCAGGGGTAGGGAGATGTTTGTATGCCCAATAATTACCAATTGCACCAATCGGATCAATCGTTCGAATTGGTACCATAGCCAGACTTTTAACAAAGGTCGGCCTGTACGCCTCAATTGGAATGCGGGCATCAACATAAATATCTTCAATAATTGTCGATTGCCTGTTGAGCATCACCCACCCGCTAATACAGAGACTCATAGGGAACCGGCTGCCTTTCCATAAAGGACTTATAGCATCTTCATCCACGTAAAAACATTTGTCCCCGTCTCTTAAAACAAAAGTGGCACCATCTGCCCCGGTTAGTTTTCTTGCAACCGTTCTTACGATCCGGGTTACCTCATCAATGCTTCGGGCGAGTGATAACTCTTGAACAGTTGTCACAAGCAATTCCATTCCAGAAGCAAGTGTCATAGTTTCCTCCATAATCAATATTCAATTTCCTCAAATTCAGTATAAGGCATTCAAGACTATAATTTCGCATTACAGAACACACTAAAAAATTCTGTTTTTCTTAAATACTTAACAAACCTTTTTTGCAACACCCGATAACAACAAATAGAAAGGCATAAACAAAATAAACTCAATCATTCGTTTTATTTGGCCGGTATTTAACCATTCGCTACTTACATTCTTGGAATAAGGGGTATTCTTTCCTTAGTAAATATCACTCATCAGCAGATATTCCAGTAACGACAGCTTTATTAATTTACCTTTTGAGCCACGAGAGAATATATTTGCCGCCGACATTTTCTAACTGAATATGAAAATATTTTTTAACAATTGCAACACAAAAAGCACTATTTGCAAACTTCATACGCTTTAGTGCACACAAGTCGGATCCAACGGATTATCGATAAGAAACAAACAAACTTAAGCTAATAATGGCCAACGTTTAAAGACATTTGGTGCTTAGACGCAAATTATATTATATGAAGATAATTAGCTGCCTCTAAAAATTCTGGTGGCATAGCTCTGCCAAAATGACATAACCACCTCAAAAATCCCTTCATTTTCGAACTATTTTTTGCCTTTGAATGTTGTATATTTTGTGTTAGGCTTTTTTATTAGTTATGATAAACACCGAATTAACAGAACGAGAGAAAAATGTGCTGCGCTTTATCGTGCAGCAATTCATCCTTACCGCGTCCCCGGTCGGGTCGAGAAATATTACCAGGCGCTATAACCTGAACTTCTCCCCTGCTACCGTGCGGAATACTATGTCCGATTTGGAGGATTCAGGGTTTATCAATCACCCGCACACTTCGGCTGGCAGGATTCCGACGGATAAAGGGTACCGGTTTTATGTTAATTCGCTTATGCCTTCAGATGAATTGGCACTGCCTGATAAACAGGCGATTAGCGCACGTTTGGAACCGTCTTTAACGGATACCACGGAAATATTGAACATGGCTGCACGGATACTGAGCAGTATCACTTCGCAATTAGCCTGTGTTCTTTATCCCCGGCTTGATACGGGTAAGCTTGAAAGAATCCAATTGGTTTTGCTCAGCTCAACCCGTTTGCTTATTGTTATGAGTATCGAAGGCGGACAGGTTAAAACAATTACCCTTGAAATTTCGGCCGAAGTTACCGAGCCTCAGGTGCTCATCCTGCAGCAAATCCTTAACGAGCGTCTGGCTGGTTTAACCCTTGCTGAAATCAGAATTTCATTCAAGGAAAGAGTAAAAGATTATTTTACCGAGCAGCATCCGGTGTTAACATTATTTGTTGACTCAGCCGAGAAAATATTTACCGATTTGCCGACAACCTCAACGGCAATATTAGCAGGTGCCGGACAACTGCTGAAACAGCCTGAGTTTGAAAACAGCGAGAAACTGCAAACCGTAATACAGCTGATTGAAAACAAGGATATTATAGTTCATGTTCTTGAAAAAACAACCGGAAACTCCGGGAATAATGTTAATATTACAATAGGCTCCGAAAGTGAAGTCTCGGAATTGAACGATTTCAGCTTAGTTTCAACCGAATATCAAATCGGGAATCTTGCCGGAACCCTTGGGGTTATAGGTCCTAAACGGATGGAATACTCGAAAATTGTTGCGATAGTTGATTATATTTCGAATCAACTGACAGAAGTTTTGACAAAACAATAAAGGTAAACATACCATGCAAAATGATACAAATATGAATGAAGAAGAATTACAAAAAGAAGAAACCGAAAATATGCAAACAGAAAGACCTGCTGAAGAAAACAACGGAACTAACAGGGAAGTGGAAATTATCCTTGAACTTGATGCTAAACTGAAGGCAGCCGAAGTGGAGATTGCCGACATGAAAGACAAGTTCATCCGGAAATCAGCAGAATTTGAAAACTATAAACGCCGCACGGAACTTGAACAAACAAGTTTGATTAAATATGGCGGTGAGCTGCTTGCTATGAAAATACTCCCGGTAATTGATGACTTTGACCGCTCGCAGCAGCATGTAAACGAGGCAACCGATTTACAGAAAGTGG
>JACPGF010000405.1 GCA_016182615.1 Ignavibacteriales bacterium | reverse complement strand
TGTTGCTCCATTATCAGTTGACTTAAATATACTGTAACTATAACCGGTTAGATAAATGGTACTTCCAACGTTATCAATATCATAGAAAGTTAAGCCGGTAGGAATACCGGTATTTGCAGCCGCCCAGGTTAAGCCTGCATCGGTTGTAACACGGCAATAACTTGATGAGCCCGCAACAAATCCCGTGGTACTGCTTGTGAAAACCATTCTATTGATTGTGGAGGTTGCACCGGTATTTACAGCAGTCCAGGTTACACCACCATCTGTTGATCTTCTGGTGTTGCCTGAAGTTGTTGCAACAATAATTAAAGTGCCATCCGGAGACCAAACATCATAAAGAGCTGATGTAACACCTGTGGCAACAGTTGCCCAGGTAGCACCGCCATCAGTGGTTTTAAGGAGAATACCACTTGAGGCAGATATAAATCCAAGATTATTATCAACAAAATAAATCTTGTATGCTGTATTGCTGGTTGTTAATGGATTGGCTGCAAGTGTATCAAAGGTTACACCACCATCAGTTGTTCTTGCGATTGAACCGGTAGATCCGACTACAATACCATTTTGTTTATCAAAAAAATGTGCATCCATCAGGTTAGCGTGTTGTCTTGCAGCAATCATCCTGCCGACATTGTGATGATAGAAAAACGTAGCACCACCATCTGTTGTTTTTAAAAACGTACCTGCCAACCCAACCCCGTACCAAGTGTTCGCATCAAAACGCTTTACATAGCGTAATGTATTACCTTGCGGTGTCGGGTGTACCCATTTCCAGTCTTGATAACTTTGCCCAAAAACAAAACAGGAAAATAGGATAAACATCAGAGATGTAATAAAGGATTTGTTCCTCAACATATTGATTTCTCCACGATAAGTTAATAATAGATATGACTTTTGAAGATGTGAAAAAAATTAGTCATTGTCAAGAGGTGATTTTTTATAACATTCAGTATAATTTTGAGGGGGTTCTGACATATCATGAAAATGACATAAATGAATCTGCCTAAATAAGCTCCTAATTAGCAATACCGGGGGTTGTTATATACCAAAATTAATGACAAAATGACTTTGTTGGGCAGACTCGCGAAAAAATAATTAATTCGGTAAAAGTATTCTTTGAAATATTTACCAAGTTTTCAGTCTAACATTAAACAATTTAAATCTAAACCTTCAGGGTGCTTATTTATACTCTGTGCAAAGTTATTAGCCAAGTTAAAAAAAGCAGGCTATCAGCCTGCTTTCATAAAATCTATTCTTTCACAAAACGCCAAAAGACAGCCGACAGTGCCAATGAAACGCCACTAATGATAAAAATGATATTTTTATCTGGAAGATCCTGAATAAATGAACCAAGGACAAGACTGACGAAAAGTTGGGGTAATACTACTGATAAATTAAATATACCCATGAAAAAGCCCATCCGGGATTTATCAACCTTCTCAGACATAATAGCGAATGGTAAGCTAACAATTGCTGCCCAGCCTATGCCGACAAAGGCCATAGCTATATACAGCCCAACCATCGATTTGACGAGAAATGCAATGGCAAAATAACTGAGTGCCATGATGGCGATAGTAGCAAAATGGGTATTGAGCCGGCCGAATTTTTTAGAAGACCTTTCAAGCACCAATGCAGGTAACAGGAAACCAACGGTATTCAATATCGCGAAAGAAATGGAAATGATTTGCCCGGTTTGATTATCATCAACAGGGTTGAGGTTTTGTTTAATAAACGCGATTATGTAAACAAACATTGTTTGCACACCAATCCATGAAAACCCGTGAGCCAGAAATATCTTGTTTAACTCGACCCATTTCACAGCTTGTTTTTGTACGGGTTTCCCATTATCTGTTTGGGGTGTTGATAGTTCTCTCGGTTCTTCGATAAAGAACATTGGGACAATTGAAAACAGTAATACTACACCAATACCCGCGTAAATAAGCGTGTAATTGTTAAATACAGCTCCGACAACATACGCGAGTACACCGAAAAAACCGGAAATGGTTTGCATCCAAGTGTAGCCTTTTGTCCGGCTTTCACCTTCCGGGGTTACGTCGGCAATAATCGACCGCGTGGGATTAAAACTGATGTTTATTGCAAGATCAAGCGTTAGAGCAACAATGGTTGCGACGATAACTAAATTAGTAATGCCGAAAAAATTACTTATGTGATGTATATTCGGTAGTGCCAGCAGCATTAAGGCTGCCAAGGGGCCGCCAATAAGCACAAAAGGGCGGCGGCGGCCGCCAAAAAACCATGTTTTGTCACTAATCAGTCCAATAATTACTTGGCCAAATATACCCGCGAGCGGGCCTGCAGCCCATACTAAACCGATTTCATGAATATTCAAATTGTACTGTGTTTGTAATATCCAGCTTAAAGCAGAAATTTGAATGGATAGTGCAAAGCCCATTGCTGTTGCCGGTAAGCTAAGCAATGCATAAAAACCGTTGGTGAGTTTTTTCTGAAATCCCAGCATATCAACCTTTCACACTTCCCAGTGTTAATCCGGAGACTAACCATTTGCTTAGTACAATAAATAGTATTACTACGGGAATGCTTACCACGAGAGAAGCCGCGGCATACAAACCCCATTCTGTTGACATATTCGATTCGAACGATTTTAACCCGATAGGCAGCGTATAAAGAGAAGTGTCCTGCAATACTTGGGCAGCAACTATATACTCAGACCATGCAGTCATAAATGAGAACAATGCCGTTATTACCAAAGCCGGGGCGGCAAGCGGTAATATTATCATATAAAATGCCTGCCATTTATTGCAGCCGTCAATCGTGGCACTTTCCTCAAGGCTATATGGAATTGTATCGTAGTAGCCCTTCATCTGCCAAATGCAAAAGGGGAGCGCGGTAGCTGAATAAATGATGATAATTCCAAGATAACTGTTGATTAATTGTAGTTTAATGAGCATGACGTACATCGGCAGTAAAAGCATTGTTGCAGGAAACATCTGCGTTGTTAATAGGCCCAGCATGCTTGTTTGCTTGCCGATAAACTGAAACCGTGAAAGGGCATAACCCGCGGTTGATGCAAGTACAACGCCTGTAAATGTTACCGTGAAGGAAACAATAGTTGAATTCCAAATCCATAAAAGGAAAGGCTTTTTAACAAATAAATCGGCGTATTGCTGTAATGACCAGTTATCCGGGATAATTGCAAGCGATGTTGATAAAAGCTTATTACCCGGCCGTATTGATATGGTGAACACGTTGATAATGGGATAGAGCGCGATCAAAGTGAACACGATAAGCGTCGCGTATGTTAAAGTATTAATTATAATTTTTTTCGAGTTCATAATATTTCCAATCTTTTAATAAACCGATTCGGTGGCTTTTGTTTTGCGTAAAAAAGTCATTCCAAATGCCAGAAGTATAAAGAAGA
>JACPGF010000404.1 GCA_016182615.1 Ignavibacteriales bacterium | reverse complement strand
TCGAGCAGCCAGTCCGGCTCCTGCTTCCTCGCCGAGATGAAGCGGATGATATCCTCGCTCAGGCCCTTCGGGGCGCTGTCGGTTTCTACATCGGTAACGAATCCATACTTATATTCCTGATTCGCTAATTGTTCTATTTCGTTAACTTCTGTTGTGCTCATTTCCTAATTTTCTAATCTTACAGACCAAACATATTAAATCTATACAAAAAAGTCAAGATTAAAGTTCCCCAAACAGCAAAAAAGTAGAAATTAAAGTGATTGATGGATTTTCAAGGTAAAATTACAGCACTTTTATCATGACGGAATTGTGAATCAAGTCAGGTTTTCAGCTACCAACTAATTCCAGCACTATACTATTCACATGCAAAAATAATTTGAACGATTGTTTTGCCCGTTTTATCGAAAATTTATTGGATTTCATGCTCTACAGCCGTAAATTGCATCATTATTGCCAGATTCTGTCTTAGAAATCAGGAACATAAATAATTTAACATTGTTTTATTGTTTCTGTATTGTTACCGTTCCAGTGCAGGTACTGTTTTCTTTAGCATTTGTTCAACGATTATTAACTAAATTAACCGGATAGTTGTGAAAAGATATTTACTTTTTATTTTATTTTGTTCAGGACTGGTTTTTGCCCAGCCTTGGTATTCACAAACAAGCCCCACCGTGAGTAACCTCTTATATGTTTCATTTACTGATATAAATCACGGTACAGCCGTTGGTGAAGGCGGTACTATAATCGCCACCGTCGATGGAGGGCAGAACTGGACTGCACAGACAAGCGGAACGGTCGATCCATTACACGGGGTCTGTTTTATTGACAACACAACCGGAACAGCCGTCGGCGAAAACGGTACAATTGTTAGAACCACAGATGGCGGAGCCAACTGGACGCTGCAAACAAGCGGAACCGTTGAGCACTTGTACGCGGTTAACTTTACCGATGCCAACAATGGAACGGCGGTCGGTAACAATGGTATTATTCTCCGCACCGTTAACGGCGGTACAAACTGGACAGTTCAAACAAGTGGAACCGCATCGCTTCTTGAAGGAGTAATATTTACAAGCACAAATACCGGAACAGTAGTTGGCTGGGGCGGCACAATTCTTAGAACCGTAGATGGCGGCACCAATTGGACACCACAGGTTAGCGGTACCGCAAATGCTTTATTTGATGTTGATTTTATCGATGCCAATAATGGAAAAGCCGTAGGCAGTTCAGGCACTATACTTACAACTGCAAATGGCGGGGCAAACTGGATTGCACAAACAAGCGGCGTTGTAGTTGGTTTATCCTCAGTATCTATGGCTGATGCAAACAATTGCGGTATTACCGGAAATAGTGGTACATTACTTGCAACAACGGATGGCGGAACAAACTGGATATCACAAAGCAGCGGGACTTTAAATACGCTGCGTGGAATTTCGCTGACTGATGCAACACATGGGACAGTTGTTGGTTTTACCGGTACAATTTTACGGATGGAAATTCCAGCTACACCGGTGGCAACTGCTGCAACAGCTATTACCCGTTACGCTTTTACAGCTAACTGGAATGCTGCCTCCGGTGCAAATGGCTATTATCTTGATGTTGCAAATAACGCCTCATTCACCTCTTTTGTATCTCAAAATGTTAATGTTGGCAATGTTACAACCGTGGCAGTAAATGGTTTACAGCCCGGATACGATTACTACTACAGGGTGCGTTCCTTCAACAATTCAGGTTCAGGACTTAGTTCAAACACTATCACCGTGGTTACCTTACCCCCGAGTGCCGATCTTGCTTTTGTTTCAACGGTCGATAAAGCTAACCCGATAAATCTCGAAGTATTAACCTATAACTTTACGGTAACAAACAATGGCCCCGATACTGCAAAAACCGTTGTGATTCTGGCAACTGTTCCAAGAGGTTTCAAATATGGCAGTTCAGTACCAACCGGTTCGGCATATGATCATTTAACCGGACTTTGGACAATAACTGCATTGGCTGCCGGAAGTTCAGCAACTTTAACTGTCGTGGATACCGTTGATTATTTTAATCAGGCGTACGATTTTAGAGATTTCTACGAAATAAACGTCTTCACAAAAAATGATGCGACTTTCACCGGATCAAGCATTGGCGGCAAACTTGCTACCGGCCATGATGCAACAATCGTGGGATCCAATATCGGCGGGCAATTGCGCGTCAGGCCTACAACCCCTGATGTAGTTGTTACCGGCCATGATCTTAACTTTCAGTCGGGAACGGTTCACAACGGAAATGTTGTCTATGGCAATACAAGCAATTTACCAAACGGCAATGTTGCCTATCCTAACGGTTCACTTGTACAAGCATCCCCTATCAGTTTTGCAGCTCTTGGTAGTTATTTGAACACACTCTCCGCTGGTCTGTCAGGTTATACAGTTAACGGAACAACAACAATAAATTCGGATATTATCACATTAACCGGAACGGATATTTATCTTAACGTTTTCAGTGTCACCGGTGCTCAGTTGCAGGCTGCCCCGCAAGTTATTGTCAATGTACCCAAAGGCTCGGTTGCAATCATCAATGTTGATGGTACAACTGTTCAATTCGGCGGCACAGTTGATTTGCAAAGCAACCTTGGCAATTTTGTCCTTTTTAATTTTGCTCAAGCAACAAGCCTTACTTTTACCGGCTCATCTTTTTATGGAACGGTGTTGGCACCATTTGCCAATGTTCAAGGAATTGGCACTTTATTCCGCGGGCAGTTATTCTCGAATAATCTCAATTCAAACTGCGCGCATCAAAACCACAGTTTTCTCGGCTATGTACCATTAAACAGAACGATAAGTTTT
>JACPGF010000051.1 GCA_016182615.1 Ignavibacteriales bacterium | reverse complement strand
TTCCCGATGGTAACCAAAAGTTTTTCACCTGAGAAATAATCAGTATGGTCGAGAATAATTTCAACATCGATAAAGCTTAAATGAACTAATGCCTTCATTACTGAAGATATATAAAGCGGCAATCCAGTTAAAAAAGTTTTCCGGTTACTGAATTTCGAAACTGTTGCATCAAATCCTGAACCGCAACTCGATAAAAATGCAGTTTCTAGCACCGAATTGTCGGAATTCTGTAATCTTACCCTTCCAATGTCACATAAGACATATTTGGGGTTTACTGAAGCCTGAAATATTTCTTGAATGGATTTGTTGAGGGTTCCGGCAGATCTTGAAAAATCATTACCCGAGCCAATTGGAATACTGTAAAGAACAAAATCATGTCCTGTCTGAAAACCCCTTACAACTTCATTTAAGGTACCATCGCCTCCTGCAACAAATAATTTGCTGCACTGCTTGGCACTGCTTTGAATATACTCTTTGGCTTGGTTTTTTTCTGAAGTGATTAAAACGTTGATATGAGGATAAAAATCCTTTGCATGCTTTATAATTGTCGATTGAAGTTTTTCCCCTCTCCCCTTACCTGATACAGGATTAATTATCAAAATTTCTGTTTTTTGCATATCTGCTCGTTATTAAACAATTTTCAGAAGAGAATATAACAAGCTGAAACGGATAAAAAAACTATCTATATAATTTTGGATTGTAATTGAATTGTAAGAGTATGTCAGCTTTATTATGAGAGTTGACTACTTCAAAGCGGGGTCTGTTGCTGACTAACACCGGTACTGTCTTTCTCTGAACCATAGATTCTACCGGAGCAAGTGTACGGTAATAATCAATCGCTTCAACTTCTGGAAGAGCTATCGAATGGACAACATTCTCCTGACTATAGCGCAGATAAGGATTATCTGTTCCGCTCAGGTTTTCATGTGTTGTTTTTCCCGAGTTTTTTACTCTGTACATTAAAAATGAAACAAGTAAAAACAAAATTGTAATTCCGCTAAAAATAAATAAAGCAGTTTTAAGTAAAGGGAAAAGGTCCATAATGGCTCCGTTTTGGAAATTAATTATATATATGGTTATGCATATATGGTGCCAGAATAAATAGGTTAAAATTGAACTTCAAAATGGGTTTACTCATTTTGAGCATGTCCCATTTTGAGACATGAATCGAAGTGAAACACTCAAACAGTAAATGGTAACCCCCAATCAGCACAGGCAATTCAAGCTGGCATTTGTTCTTCTCTTTCTCGTTATTTTGTCTATTACCGTTCTCAAAGCCCAATCTGTTGCCATTTCAAATGCCAGCTTTGAAATTGTACGGAATGATAATTTTACGGCTTGGAATACAACTTCTGACAGTTTATGTAAAGTTAGCCCTGATTGGCAGATATTTTCTTCGGGTAATGTTTCTTGTAACTTTAGCCATCCTATTCCGGGCACGACTAAACTTTACAGTTTGCCGGTTAAACTTATTACCGGGCAGCTTTACCGATTAAGCGGGAAGATAAAAACCCAAAATGCCGTTACCTCCAGAACCGACCAATACCCTACCCCTGTAGCAGCATGTTTAAGTATGAAGTCATTTCCATTTACAAATCACTCCCCTGCTGTTGGAGCAACCCATGATTGGCAAACTGTTGAGGTGTATTTCTACGCGGCAGCGCAAAATGATCAAATAGTATTGAATTTTGGCTACAATGGCAAAGCAGCCGGGAAAGTGTGGTTTGATGATATAGTACTTGAAAAAGTGAACGATTTATCAAAAATGATTGATCCACTGACTATAAAGCAATATAAAAAGGGATTCAGGTACGAGGATAAGGGATGGATAAACATTCATTTAGAAGGCAAACCATTTGAAAGGGGTATGCAATACGGATATCTGGTGGCGGCAGAAATAAAAGAATTTATCAATAAACTATCAATTCAACGGCAAAAAGAAAATCCTGTTGCCGCTTGGAACAACCTCCGCACTCAAGTAGATTTGCTGTTTTTGAGAAAATTTGATGAGGAATTTTTAACTGAGATGAAAGGTATCGCAGAGGGGGTCAATACAGCAGGTGTACAAATATTTAATAGACAGGTGGATTTATTGGATATCGTGACGCTTAACTCCGAAATTGACCTCGATTATGCTGAAGATGCAATTAAAAAAACAGCACATTCATTATCGGGCAAAACACTGCAATCTGCTGAAGGCGATAATGAATTACAGGACAGATTGCACAAGTGTTCCGGAATATTAGCAACAAAGTCCGCAACTGCGGATAGCAGGGTTGTCTTTGGCCAGTTATTTATGTGGGGTGGTTATACCGGCCCGCATTGGAATATTTTCGTTGATGTAGTCCCGGAAAATGGATATAGATTGGTTTATCAGACCTTTCCAGGCGGGATACACTCAGGTGCGGATTTTTACCTCAATGCAAAAGGTATTATTATCGGTGAAACAACGGTCGGGCAAACTCCTTTTAATATCAATGGCACACCGCAGTCGAACCGTATCCGTAAAGCGGCGCAATATGCTTCTTCTGTTGACGATGTTGTAAAAATAATGACGACGGATAACAACGGCCTTTATACTAATGACTGGTTAATTGCGGATACTAAAATTGATGAAGTAGCAATTTTATTACTGGGTACAGAAAAATATAAGCTTTAAAGAAGTTCCTGTAACAGTAATCTACTCCGACTATTCAAAGAAAAAGGGCCAAAGTGTATTTAATAGCATAAAAATAGTACTCAATTTAATTATCAAAAAACTGGCAAAATGACAATAATCCAAATAT
>JACPGF010000398.1 GCA_016182615.1 Ignavibacteriales bacterium | reverse complement strand
TGAACTGCAAAATAAACTGGATAATTTACCGGAGAACCCGGGAGTTTATCAGTTTTTTAATGATAAAGGTAAAATCCTTTATATTGGCAAAGCCAAAAACCTGAAAAGCCGGGTGAAATCGTATTTCTTGGCAAACAGGCCATCGGGCAGGATTGCAATAATGGTGCAGAAAATCCATGATCTGCAAATGATTGTGACCGATTCTGAAATTGAGGCGCTGGTATTAGAGAATAACCTCATCAAAGAAAACAAACCACGTTACAATGTTCTCCTGAAGGATGATAAATCATTCCCCTATATTAAAGTAACAAACGAGCCATTCCCGCGTATTTATCCAACACGCAGGCTTGTCCGTGACGGCTCAAAATATTTTGGGCCTTATACTGATGTGAAAAATATGCGGGCCTCGTTAAGGCTGATTAACCAGATTTTCAAAATCCGCAGCTGCAAACTGGCTTTAACCGATGAAAATATTAACGCGAAAAAATTTAAAGTTTGTCTCGATTTCCATATTAAAAAGTGCGACGGACCCTGTGAAGGTTTGCAAACGAAGGAATCTTACAAGGTAATGGTTCAGGAAGTGACGCGCTTTCTCTCCGGTAAAACGTCCGAAATAATTAAAGACTTGCGGGTCGAGATGAACGAAGCGTCAGCGGATTTACGGTTCGAGGCAGCGGCGGCAATACGTGATAAATTGCAAAAATTAGAAGCACTTTCAGAGAAACAAAAAGTTATTTCGACAGATTTTATCGACCGGGACATTGTTGCCATAGCGGTTGGTGAAAAAGAGGCTGCCTGCTCAATTTTTAATATCAGGTCGGGAAAACTGGTTGGGAAAAAGCAGATTGGTGTCCGTGCGGAAAGCGGCGAAGAACTGCCTGAATTATATTCATCGGTAATGAAACAATATTACAGCAATGAATTTGTTGATGTGCCGGAGGAAATTGTTGTTGATACGATTCCTGCCGATGATGAAGTGCTTGCCGAATGGCTGAGCATAAGAGCCGGGAAGAAAGTATCTGTAGCTTTGCCGTATCAAAATTTCCAAAAACAGCTCACCAAGATGTGCCTTGAAAATGCGAAATTGCAGCTAGGCGAAATTCTTCTGCAAAAAATGAAACGGGAAGGGAAAGTTCCTCACGCGCTCGTTTCACTGAAGCGCGATTTACGTCTCTCCAAACTGCCGCAGGTTATCGAGTGTTTCGACATATCAAATTTACAGGGCAGTGATACGGTTGCGAGTATGGTTGTGTTCAAGGATGCAAAACCTGCAAAAAGCAGGTACCGCAAGTTTATTATCGAGGACGTTGACGGACCGGATGATTTTGCCAGTATGCAGCAGGTAATACGCCGGAGATATACCCGGCTTATAAACGAGAATCAACCCCTGCCCGATTTGATTATGGTTGACGGCGGCAAAGGTCAGCTTTCTAGCGCGGTTGAAATACTGCGTGAGTTAAAGATTAAGAATTTTGAGATTATTGGCCTTGCCAAACGGCTCGAAGAGGTATTTCTTCCAGGTGAATCGGACCCGTATATCATCCCCAAAACGTCATCCGCGCTTAAACTGTTGCAGCGGGTTAGGGATGAGGCGCACCGTTTCGCCATAACTTTCCACCGCTCACGGCGGCAGAAACGGATTATCACTACTGAACTGCTTGACATAAAAGGTATCGGTAAAAATACGGCGGGAAAGCTCCTGAAGACTTTTGGCAGTTTAAAAAGTTTACGTGAGGCACCGGTAAGCGAACTGGAGGCTTGTGTCGGAAAGGCCAAGGCAAAAGTTGTTATTGCATTTTTTGAAAGCCAGCAGACTATGCCGGAAGGAAACAGTGTGCAAAAAGAGGATAAAAATTCCGGGTTGGAGCAGTAAAAAGTAGTATTCATGTTAAGAATTTGTATTTTACCGGATATTCTCACAGTTATTTAAATTTCATATACCATGAAAAGATTTGTTTTAATTTTTCTTATAAGTATTAGTTTTCTTTTATTAACAAGCTGCGGCAAGTCCGGCAGGAGCGAGGTATTTTCAGGTGCTGAACTGAAAAATTTGGTTATCAGCAGCATGGAAGGCAGCAAGGAAAACAATGAATTAATCGGAAAACTATTTGATTTCTCCATCCCCCTGATGAAGGAATATAATACGCTTGTCATCGATTCAATTTTTGTTCCGCCCGCGGTACGGTATTATTATGTGCTAATCGAGTTCCCCAACCCGTTGTACAACCGCTTTGCCGTGTACGATTCCAGCGGTGCCATGCGTTTAATGGATAAATCATTAAACGGTTACCTGAAAGCCTTAAAGTACGGCGACCAGAAAAACACTTTGCTCACCATTACCGAGCGGTTTACCTCGAAAGACATCATAAAATTGGAGCGTATTAACTTTTACTATTTCTCAAAAGATACGGTTTCACTCGCGCTAAAAACATTTACCGCCTATAATGATTCCATTAACGATTACCGTCAATCATTCATGGGCTTTTCAAATGGCCGTTTAAGTGCAATCCTTTCCAGCAATACTAAAAAACCATTGCAGCCATCTGAGTTCAGTTACGTGCTTGACTCTGTAAAATGCAGGTTCTTAACGCAGGTAACCTTTTTTGATGACAGTTTACAGTCGATGATACTTTCTAAAAAAGGCAATTTTTCTAAAATGCAGATGGTGGATAAAAAATCCGCGCTGCAGGCTAACGAACAAATAATTGCAGTTGACTCATCGCATAAATATAATAACGTGCAGGATAAAAAAGCGGGTTTCTCGTTAAGTTTACCGCCCGAAGGTTGGAAAATACAAAAGAACGTTTACTTAAGTTCACAGTTAAAGCGCCCGGTACAAGGTACGCTCTATTCGAATGAAGTGCAAGGTGCTAAGATATCGGTGCTTGAGATAAAAGACACAGAGGTTGCCGAGAACTATGTTAACTACACATTGGACCAAGTTGTGCAGAAGTTTTACACGGTGCGTTTTACCGAGAAAATTCCAATCGCGCGGTTGTATTTCAGGTTTTTTGAGCTTTCGTGCGTGAATAAAAAATTTCTGGTCATTTTCGAGGTGCCGAAAGCAGCTTATGAGAAAAATCTGGAAAAATATCAGGATATTATAAATTCATTTAGTATTGATTGCTAATAAATACCGGAAATAATACATGAACATTTATTTAATCAGGCATGGAGATGCCGAGTCAGTCCGCATGGGAATGCACGACAGTGAAAGACAGTTAACCGAAGAGGGGATAAGCACTTTAACAAAAGCTGCCGAGGGATGGAAAAAACTGGTCCCCGGATTTGATTTTATCGTTTCATCGCCGCTGCTTCGGGCAATACAAACCGCGAACATTGTTAAAAATGTTTTTGATTACAAGAATGAAATAATTATCGATAAGGCGGTTATTAGCGGTAAAGCAGCCATGATTGCCGAAATGGCCAATGCACTGAAAGCCGGGCATATTGCATTCTGCGGACATGAACCGGATTGCAGCCAATACGTGTCGGAATTTACTTCGGTTAACGGTGCGTTTATTAATTATAAAAAAGGGATGATTGCAAAGATTTCTTTTGGCGGCAAAGCGCGGGTCGGCGGCGGTTATCTGGATTTTCTAATTCCCGTGAAAGCCTATAAATAAAATCAGGCAGATATTCACCCAAACTAAACACTGACCGTTGTTCCCTTCCGGGCCTGGCGGGGTTGGGCGCAAGTCTGTCGAATACTGCCTGAAACTTTGATAAAAATATCAGTTCAAAATATATGGATTTATACCGCCTTTTCAAAAGTTTATTTACACGGTAATTACCGGAAAACAGTTTAGTATTTATAAGAAAGTAGTTAGGTACACTATGTCACAAGCGCACAGCGAATTAATAGACAGGCTTTTCAGCGAAAAACTTCTCGTCATCCTTGAAGAAGACCCCAATACAAACGGCAATAAAATTATCCTTTCGGAATATGTTATTGATGAAGAATCGTTTATTCCCGTTTTCACTTCCGAAGATGCGCTTGAAGAAGCTACCGAGGAGATAGAGATTGAACAGCCCATTTGGGAAATAAACGGCGTGCTCTTGGCAAGTTTACTTACCAATGAGGATTTTGTTGTTGTTAATCCCGGCTTGAAAGATCAGGAAGATTTTACCGGAGCAGAAATCATCGAAGTAATGAAGGAGAAAATTACCGCTTTAGGTGACTGAATAGCAAGGAAACTGTCTGAACGGTGATTTATGTGATTGGAATGATTGACATGATAAGAAACAGTTTTACCCGGTGTAATTATGCAGCGGGGTAAATTGATGTTTTTTTCAATTTGCGGCTTATCAATTGGGAATGATTTTTTTTCAGCATGAGTATCATTCAAATCATATAAATTACAGTTCAGACGGTGATGTGTGATACGGAATCCAATTTCGACAATTTTGGTTTCGTGTTTTGAGATATACAGGAGAATATGTCTGAACCCGGATTCTCAGGATTAGAGGATTAACAGGAAAAAATAAAGCGCCGTTTTTATAAATCAGAAACGAAGTTTAACTTTATGAATAAAAATTGGAGAATTGGGAATTTAAATAGTAATCCTGAAAAATCCTTTAATCCTGAGAATCCCGGTTCAGACAATTAAGCGCGATTACCGCATAGTAAACCGGTATTAGCAGGGGAATTTCCCCCGAAGTAAAAAAAGCTTGTTAATGCATGACTGGAAGTCCATAAAGAAGAGCTTTTTGCAGACTGGACATTAGCGGTTTCCGGTGAATTCCAATTAAAAATTGACCCATTAAAGTGAAAGTATGTTAAACCCGAATCATGCAATAGCACTTCTAGTTTGCTGTAAGTCCTTTAACAATAGTTAGTTGCGACCTCACCCCCCGCCCTCTCCTTCGTAAGGAGAGGGAGCCGTAACCACAAGTTATTAATTCAGTTACAGCCTTTTGAAGATTGAAATGCATAATTTGGGTTAAACAAATTTTCTTTGCAGCTATGTTTGCGCCTACTTTTCGCTTTTGCGGTGAAATGCAGCGAATAACAAATGATGACCACAAAGCAAAATGTTTGTGATTCATTCGTCAAACATTTCAATGACATCATGGATACGACAGTCTCTACAGGCAACAACAATCTTAGCATTTTACTCGCCCCGGAGGGGTGTTCTGTTTGTAGAAACAACAATTCAACCAAAACCCGGCGCCCCGTCGGGGTGCACCCTTACAGGGCGCTAAACCATTTGTTTTGTATTTTCTACAAACAGTCCACCCTTGCAGGGCGGGAAAAATTGCGCTCGTTAACCAAAATTATACAATTGTTGAGTCAGCAAAAGAAGCAATACCGCCCCCAAAAAAATCCCCCAAGTTCGCAATAAATTCTTGAAAAAATGGCGCATTAAATACCAAAAATTCAATAGGTTTTACCCCACCTCAAAAAAAGTTAGCTGTTTGCTGCTCTTTCGCTAGGTGATGTATTGGAATCCTGATTCAGACATTTTCACAAAAACAAAAAAACCGGTGGCACTATTAATACCACCGGTTTTTGTTTTTGAAACTGTGTACTGCTTATACAAGTCCCTGATCGAGCATTGCATCGGCAACTTTTAAGAAGCCTGCAATATTCGCACCGTTAACATAGTTACCCGGTGTGCCGTATTTTTCGGCAGTTGCCAGACAGGTATCATGAATTTCCGTCATGATAGTGTGTAAGCGTTTATCAACTTCTTCACTGGTCCAGTTATAGCGCATGCTGTTCTGCGACATTTCCAGACCGCTGGTAGCCACACCGCCTGCATTCGATGCTTTTCCCGGTGAGAAGAGCAAGCCTGCTTCGTGAATAATTTTAAATGCATCAATCGTGGTAGGCATGTTAGCGCCTTCGCATACGCAAATGCAGCCGTTAGCAACAAGCTCTTTTGCATCCTCTGCATGGATTTCATTCTGTGTCGCGCAAGGCATGGCAACATCAACCTTAACACCCCAAGGGCGTTTGCCCGGGAAGTATTCAACTTTAAATTCATCAGCGTAGTCTTTTACTCTGTCGTTTGCACTGCCGCGCATCTTGAGCATGTAATCAATTTTTTCGCCTTTAATACCGTCTTTGTCATAAACAAATCCGTCAGGGCCTGAAAGGGTAACAACTTTACCGCCAAGTTCGGTTACTTTAAGGGCAGCGCCCCATGCAACATTGCCAAAACCCGAGATAGCAACTGTTTTGCCATCGAATGACTGGCCGCGGGTTTTTAACATGCTTTCTGCAAAATAAGTCGCGCCAAAACCGGTAGCTTCAGGGCGCACCCGTGATCCGCCCCAGTTAAGGCCTTTACCGGTTAATACACCGGTAAACTCGTTCTTTAGGCGTT
>JACPGF010000050.1 GCA_016182615.1 Ignavibacteriales bacterium | reverse complement strand
GTATAATTGTAATCCCGACTTAAGTTTATTTGACGGTATTATCCCGTGCGGTATAAGGGATAAAGAAGTTACATCGCTGTCCAAGGAGATATTGGCAGAAGTAAGGCCTAGCGGCATTATACCGGAAGTAATCAATATTTTTTTAAAAGAATTTCAGTATCATAAATCGAGGGCAATTGATAAATATGAGTTACTGCAAGAATTTGAAGCAGTCAGAGGTTGACTATGTCTAACACAACATTAACAAAGAAGAATAATTCAAAAGCAGCAAAATTAGCTGCAACGAAAAACGGCAACGGGTTCAAACGTGACTTTACAAAAGAGGAGTTTTCCCGTTTTTACAAACTAATGTTTATCGCCCGGCAGATTGATACGAAATCGATGAATTATCTGAAACAGGGTAAATCGTTCTTCCACATTGCCGGTGCAGGGCACGAGGCAATACAGGTTGCAATGGGTTCCCAATTGAACCCGACGGTTGACTGGGTTTTTCCATACTACCGGGATCTTGCACTTTCTTTAACGTGTGGCATAACTCCTAAAGAATATTTCCTTCAGTTTTTCGGAAAGGCAAGTGACCCATCGGGTGGGGGAAGACAATTACCATGTCATTATGGTTCAGATCACCTGAATATGCCGTCACAGTCGAGCCCCACGGGTACACAGTATTTGCAGGCAGTTGGTACCGCGCTGGCTTCGGTGCGTAAAGGAATTAAAAATGTTTCCTATGTCAGTTCCGGAGAGGGAACAACCAGCCAAGGCGAGTTTCATGAGGCGGTAAACTGGGCAAGCCGTGAAAAACTTCCGGTTATATTTGTTGTGCAGAACAACAGGTATGCAATTTCGGTACCGGTTTCTCAACAAAGCGGGGGAGCTGATAACTCAATCGCAGAGATGATGACTGGATACCACTCGTTATTACGGTTACGTGTTGACGGTACGAATTTTTTTGAAAGCTACGCGGCAGTCAATAAAGCAATAACCTATGCAAAAGAAGGAAATGGACCTGTACTGATTGAGGCAGACACCATCCGGTTGCATTCGCATTCTTCTTCCGATGACCATAAAAAGTACAGGGATCATACAGAGATTGAAAATGACTTGAAACGTGACTCGGTGCTGCAATTTGCACGCTATATTCTGGATGAAAAAATACTGAGCGAAACTGAACTAACTGCAATTAGGGCTGATGCCGATGCTGAAATTGAACTTGCTGCCACGGAAGCACTCAGCGCGGTTGATCCGGATCCCAAAGAAGCTGCCCGGTTTGTTTTTGATGAAAGTGGTGCTTCGCAAGCCTTGGCATACGAGCTGAATGAACCTGCCGGGAAACCCATTGTTATGGTTGATGCAATTAATCATGCCTTGCATGAAGAACTTGAACGGAATCCTGATACATTTGTTTTTGGTGAAGATATTGCTGATGGAAAGGGAGGCGTTTTTACTGCAACAAAAGGGCTTTCTTCTAAATTTGGCAGGGAACGTGTGTTCAATTCACCGCTTGCCGAGGCAAGCATTGCAGGCGTTGCCTGCGGTATGGGGCTCGCGGGATTGAAACCGGTAGTTGAAATTCAATTCGGCGATTATATTTGGCCTGCTTTTATGCAGTATAAGGATGAAATTGCTACAATGCGCTACCGCTCAGCAAACAAATGGACTTCAGCTGTGGTTACCAGGGTTGCAGTTGGGGGATATATACATGGCGGTCTGTATCATAGCCAGAACATCGAGGCGTTTTTTGCCCATATCCCGGGTATGATGGTTGCCTATCCTTCAAACGCGGCAGATGCAAAAGGGTTACTGAAAACGGCGATCCGCTTGCAAGACCCGGTAATTTTTTGTGAGCATAAAGGCCTTTACCGGCAAAGTTTTGCAATGTCCCCAGAACCGGATGCAGATTATCTCATTCCCTTTGGCAAAGCAAAGGTGGTAAGGCAGGGGAGTGACATTACTGTTGTTTCGTATGGCGCTTCGTTATGGGATGCAGTTATCGCTGCAAAAAAGCTTGAAGACGAAGGATACTCGGTTGAAGTTATTGATGTCCGTACAATTATTCCTTTAGATATTGAAACAATTTCCCAGTCTGTTAAAAAAACAGGCAAAGCAATTGTTATACACGAAGACACCCTTACCGGCGGGTTTGGTGCAGAAATAGCAGCCCGTGTTGCCGAAAACTGTTTTGAATATTTGGATGGCCCGGTAAGGCGTATAGGAGCAAAAGATGCTCACATACCTTATGCACCGGTTCTTGAGGCGGAGATACTGCCTTCAAGGAGCGTGGTGTATAATGGAATAAAAGAGTTAATATTATATTAATAAATTTCCGGGTACATTGCGGAGTGAATTCACTCTTTTTTGTATAAAGCCGGTACAAATGAATGTGTACAAAAAAGTTTATTAAGAGGTAGTAAAATAAATATGAGAATTGAAATAATAATGCCTAAAATGGGCGAAAGTGTTACGGAAGGAACCATTATAAAATGGCACAAGAAACCGGGTGACACGGTAAAAAAAGATGAAATTTTATTCGAAATTAGCACTGATAAAGTTGATACGGAAATCCCGGTTCAGTCAGATGGCATTCTTGCTGAAGTTTTATTCAACGAGGGTGACACCATCGAAGTAGGTAAAACGGTTGCTTATATTGAGACTGATGCAGCAGAAGTTCAAATAATTGCACCCGTGGTTGAAACTCAGAAAGAAGTAAAAGCAGTTCCGGTAAATACAACCGAGAATACCAATCCTTCTGGTCAAGAAAGTGTAACTTTGATTGATATCCCCATGCCTAAAATGGGAGAATCGGTAATGGAAGGAACAATAATCAAATGGCATAAAAGTATCGGAGATGCGGTTAAAAAAGATGAGACCATTTTTGAAATCAGCACGGATAAAGTAGATACCGAAGTCCCTTCACCGGCGGAAGGCATTCTGTTTGAGATTCTTGCACAGGAGCAGGAAACTGTTCCGGTTGGTACTACTTGTGGTAAATTACAGACTGCAGTTGCAAAGGATGGCTATTCCGAAAAATTAACTGAAACACTTGCAAAATCCGAACCTGCCGCGATGCACGATGTTATCGCGCAAAACGCCGCGCGGGTAATTCCCCAGGATATTATCCTTAAAGAAGTGCAGCCGCAAGAGGCCGTAGAAGGCAATTCATTTTTCTCACCGCTTGTTATGAATATTGCACAGAAAGAAAATGTATCGCAAAGCGAATTGCAATCATTAAAAGGTACGGGAATTGGCGGGAGGGTAACAAAGAAAGATATCCTCGCGTATCTTGAATTCAGAAAACTTGCTCCAGCGGTAAAAATAGAACCGGAAAAACCAATTATAAGACGGGTACAGGAAGTTGTTTTGCCAAAAGCACAAGTTACTTTTGAAACCGGCATCGCTTCAGCCGGAGTAGAGAGAATTCCGATGGACAATATCCGTCAAAAAATTATGCAGCACATGATTTACAGCAGGGATACATCGGTGCATGTAACCGGGTTGGTTGAAGTTGATATGGGCGGCATACATAATTATCTGAAAGAGAAAAAAGAGATTCTGCTTAAGCAGGAGGGTATTAAGCTTACCTACATGTCCTTTATCGCGCATGCTACAGTAAAAGCTTTGCGTGAGTTTCCGTTAGTTAATGCCTCGATTGAAAACATGGCAATCCTAAAAAAGAAATCGGTAAACCTTGGTATCGCGGTGGCTTTAGAACCAAACGGTTTAATTGTTCCGAACATAAAAAATTCTCATGAACGTAATCTCTTTGGGCTGGCAAAAGCTATCGGTGAGATAGCGGAAAAAGCACGCACTAAAAAACTAACTCCGGATGATATAAGCGGCGGAACCTTTACCATTACTAATTATGGTGTTTTCGGTACCCTTTTTGGCACTCCAATCATTAATCAGCCTGAAGTCGCAATCCTAGGAGTTGGAGCGGTGGTTAAACGGGCGGTTGTGGTAGAAATAAACGGTTCAGATGCTATCGTTATAAAGCCAATGATGTATCTTACCTTGTCACACGACCACCGCCTTGTTGACGGGATGCTGGGTGGGAAATTTTTAAAATCAATTAAAGACCATTTAGAAAATTTTAGTGAAAAAGAATTATTCTAATTCCTCTAAAGGTTGTATCTTGTTAGTCCAATTTTTCGGTATTTATGATAAATTTACATCAACGCCAATTCAAAATTCTTAAAGAAAAAGAAATAGGCGAGTTAGGAAAACGGCCCGAATGGTTAAAGGTTCGCCTGCCATCCGGGGCTAATTATGCTGATGTTAAAAACCTGATGCGGCAGAACCGGCTGAATACAGTTTGCGAAGAAGCAAAATGTCCTAATCTGGGTGAGTGTTGGAACAGGCGCACGGCTACGTTTATGATCCTTGGAGATACATGCACGCGAAGCTGCGGTTTTTGTAATGTTAAGCTTGGTATCCCTAATACACTTGACCTTGATGAACCAAGACGGGTTGCAGAATCAGTTGCCGCACTTGGCCTTAAACATGTTGTAATTACTTCGGTAAACCGTGACGAATTGAAAGATGGCGGTGCCGGAATATTTGCTGAAACAATTAAATTAATCCGCCAATCATCGCCTGAATGTACCATCGAGATTCTAATCCCTGATTTTAAGGGTGACCAGAATTCATTAAATATCATCCTCCAAACACCTCCGGACATTCTCAATCACAATTTAGAAACCATTCCCGGACTATATCACGCGGTTCGGCCCCAAGCAAAATATGAACGCAGCCTTGAAGTATTGCATTGGTTTTCCAAAAACGGATTGAACACGAAAAGTGGCATAATGGTTGGCATTGGTGAAAAGCCGGATGAAATCCTTTCTTTAATGAAAGATTTAAGGGCAGTCGATTGTAAAATTTTGACTATAGGGCAGTATCTGCAGCCGACAAAGGCACATTTGCCGGTTGACCGTTTTGTCCCGTTGGAAGAATTCGCGATGTACCGCGCGGAAGGCAAAAAAATGGGGTTTTACGTCGTTGAATCAGGCCCGCTGGTGCGCAGTTCATATCATGCAGATGAGCAAGCAAAAATAGTTATCCCTTCAAACACAAATAATTAGTATAAGAATGAAATTACGAATTCAGATTTATAATCTTATAGGCGTTCTGGTTTTTTCTAACATGGCTTTCGGGCAATTGTTGAACAAAACTATGGATGATGATAATAGTAAATTTACTAATATTGGAAATATCGGATTAGCCCTTTCCAATTACGGTGTATATGGTAATGGATTGCGGAATCTTACACAAGCTAATCATCCGCCATCGTGCGAATATCCCTCGGGAAGCGGTATTGAACATTTATTTGTGGGTGGGCTGTGGATAGGCGGATTTAAAAAAGATAATATTAATAGTAATTCTAAAGTTGGACCTTTTGTTACGACCGGTGCAGTCGATGCAAGTTCTTTGATTTCCGGTCGAAATGGTGGTTTCGAATTTACCAATACACCGGGATCCCGGATGGTTGAACGTTCAAACCTTCTTGAATCAAGATATTATAATCCAAACGCAATTTCGCATCAGGATTTTGTCATGGATTTCCACGACACAAGTTTGGTTTATTCGAATGGAGCAGTAATTAGTGAGCATGACCCTTTAGGCATCGGTGTACACCATGAAACCTATTGCTGGAATTTTCCATTCGCTGATTTTTTTGTCATCATGAACTATACAATAAAGAACCTTTCTGGAAAATATCTTGACAGCGTTTATGTCGGTTTGTGGACAGATGCAGTTGTTAGAAATACAAAAATCACCACTTCAACCAATACGGCTTTCTTTTCGCATGGCGGAAATGGTTATTCTGACTCAATGAGAATTGCATACGAATATGATGCAGATGGTGATGTAGGCTTTACCGATAGTTATTTCGGTATGTTATATTTAGGGTCAACCCCGGAATCAGTTCCGTATTCAATTGTTGGTACTGACACAATCCAATCAACAAGTTTTAATTCATGGACACATAATAATACAGCTGATCCTAACTTTTTTGCCCCATCGAGCGAAGTGCAACGCTATGGTAAACTGCAAGGGTATTTTGGCGGAACGAACCGGTACAACAAAGGTATTAATCCGGCTGATTTAAGAATTCCCAGTAATCGTTCAATTTTAATTTCGCATGGATATTTTAAAAATATTGCACCGGGTGATTCGATAAATGTTGTGTACGCGATACTTTGTGCAAAGAAAAGTGGGAACGACATTGCGAAAAACGACAGCAGGGAACAGAGACAGAACCTTTATAATAATGCTGATTGGGCATTAAGGGCCTATTTTGGCAATGATAAAAACAGAGATGGTATCATTGATCCAAGTGAAGATCTTTTTGGTGACGGGAAAAACCACCGCTATATTTTACCTGCTCCCCCGAATGTACCTGTTGTTAAAGTAATTCCTGAGAGCAACAAAGCAACAATTTATTGGGACAAACGAGCGGAAGCTTCGATTGACCCGATTTCAGGAAAAAAAGATTTCGGTGGGTATAAAATTTACAGAACACAGTCGGGTTTTGATTTAAATCTGAATAATACAATAGCTAATTCTTTAGTTTTACTTGCTCAAATGGATAGCGCAGGAGTTGCAGGTTATAATAATGGTTTCAAGACGGTTGAACTTGCAGAACCGGTTACATTTCCCGGTGATACGACGAAATACTATTATAAGTATGAAGTCAACAATTTGTTAAATGGTTGGCAGTATCTGTTCTCGGTAACTGCTTTTGATAAAGGTGATGAAGTGAATAATTTATCACCGCTTGAATCGAGTTATCTGGCGAACCTGCAAAGAATATTACCGGGTGTTAAGGCTGTTGAAGAGGCCTCGGCACAGGTTGGTGTTTATCCAAACCCGTATTATGGAAATGCAATTTGGGATGGTACTTCAGAACGGCTCAGAAAGATTTATTTTTACAATTTGCCTGCTGATTGTGAAATAACCATTTATACTTTGGCAGGTGATGTTGTTAAACGGATACACCACGATGTTACAAGCAATGGCTCGGATGTCCGTTGGTTTAATCAGTACGCGAGTGACGGCAAACAGAAATTTGCGGGTGGCGAACATGCCTGGGATCTTATTACAAACAATGATCAGGCAATTGCCACGGGTTTATATCTGTTCGCGGTAAAAAATAATAAGGACGGTAATATTAAAACCGGAAAATTTTTAGTAGTAAAATAATCTAAGTATAAAGGAGTAACCATGAAAAAAATTACGTTAGTATTTTTCGTGATGTTGTTGTCAATTTTTGTTAAAGCGCAAGAATATCCGCTTGTTACAATTCAGGATATCAATATCGTCGCAGATTCGCTTTGGCCAAGTTTCCCTCCTTCACCATTGGTTGGTGATACGGTGCGGGTTCGTGGTGTATTAATGGTACACCCTATCGTTTCTCCCTCAGGTGATCGTAGTCCGATCATTTGGTCCGGCGCTCGTTGGGCTGCATATATTCAAGACCCCGTAAATCCCGTCAATGGCGGATTGGCCCTTATTCAAAATGATACAGTTGGAGCTGCTCAGGGTACACTATTTGATTTAGCTGATACAGCAACCGTGTATGAGTTTACCTGTGTCGTTGCAATGTATTTTCAAAGCGTGCAATGTTCACTCATCACAACTCCTCAACCGGTTGCCATTTCACCGGTAAGTGCATTGACAAAAAGACCGGATCCGGTTCCTTTGACTATTGATAGTTTTTACACTGCAACCGGTACATATAATTTTGCCATGAGAAAATATCAGGGTGTGTATGTTGAGTTACGGGCTGATGCTAATCATCCACTTATTACTTCTGATAGAGTAACCGGCACCGGAAGTGCTTCAGGTAACTTTAAAATTAACGACTTGAATGGCCATTTCTTCTGGAATTACGCACAATCAAGATATTACAAATCCAATGCTAACACATTACGCCCCACATATCAGCCGCCGACAGATGGTTCGCACCTTTCTTATATCCGTGGTGTTCTAACAATGCGTGCTGATGCATATTATCTTGTGCCTCTTTATCCGGAAGATATGGGAACGGTAACAATTGCACCTCCAACAGTGTCAGGTGTACGCCGTAATGCTGCTACAGTTGCTTTTAACCAAAATGTTACCGTCACGGCAACCGCACGTGGAACCTCTGCAAATGTTGCTTCAGTAAAAATCTTTTACCGTGTTAATGGTGGCAATCTCGACTCCATTGCTATGACAGCAATTGACTCAATTTCTTATACAGGTGTTATCCCCGGCAGACCCGATTCATCATTTGTAGATTATTATATTAAAGCTGTTGACGCGAATAACTTGTCTGTTACAAACCCTGCAAATACCGTTACAAGCCGCTATTCATACTTTACGTTGAATACACCGCTACAGATTCAACATGTTCGGTATAGTCCATTTGGCAGTGGGTTCAGCGGTTATAATGGTTATAATGTTACACTTACAGGTGTTGTTATTTCAGATACTTCAGACATTCCGGGAAATCATGGCAGCAATCCACCGAGAGTTTATATGCAAAATGGCAGCGGCTCATGGAGCGGTATTGTTTTAGGTACAGTCGGCGCAAATGGAACTCAAGTACTTAGCCTCAAAAGGGGTGACAATGTTACCGTTAACGGAACCATTGCTCTTGGATCATTCGGTACCAGGATTGATACCCTTACTTCAATCGTTGTGAATTCACAAAACAATCCTATGCCTATTCCAACTGTTCTTCCAACTGCATCGGTAGGTACTAATTCATTAGGAAATTTAACAACCGAGCCATATAACGGAACGTTAGTTACCTATCAAAACGTAGTCGTGGATAGCGCGAATGCTGACGGTACCTCCAATTTTGGTGAATGCTATGTCAATAACGGCGGCACTCATACAAGAGTAATCTGGTCAGATGGTAATACAACATATCATAACGGCCTTGGATTACCGACATTTACTTTGGTAAAAAAGAAAGATTTCTTCGAATCGATCACTGGTGTGCTTGGTTATACCCATTCGCAATTCAAATTATGTCCAAGAAAAAATAACGATGTTGTTGGTTATCAACCATTGGCTATTGAACAGATTTCTTCTGCCTTACCAGTTAAATTCGATTTAATGCAGAACTATCCTAACCCGTTCAACCCAGCTACCAGAATTACATACTCTATTGTCAGCAGTGCAAATGTAACATTAAAAGTATTTAACATGTTGGGTGAAGAAATAAGTACTTTGGTTAATGAATCACAAAACCCCGGCACATATAGTGTTAGTTTTGATGGTGCATCATTGACCACAGGTGTTTATATGTATAGTCTTTCAACTGGTGGACAGGTTCAGGTTAAAAAAATGTTGCTTATTAAATGATGTTTTATGTATGACATTCAACGGTCATGCAGTTAAAAGGTTTATACTACCGGATGATGAAAGTTATCCGGCAGTAAAACCGTTTCACAACTATCGAGGGTCACTGACTCTTATCACTAAAATGTAGAATATTCATGGTACACAGATTTACTTATATACTTATTTTATTCAGCACAATAGTATTTTATACGTGTTCTGATAAAATAGTTGATAACCCAATTGGCAATAAAACACCAACCACAAAGGTATTTCTTTCAACGATACACGCTGACTCACTTGTTAGTATGCAACCGAGTAAAATCCAATTGTTTTGGACAGGTGATGATCCTGATGGTTTTGTGGCAGGATTTTATTTCTCCTGGGATAACATCAATTGGACATTTACCACTGCTAACGATAGTTTATTTGCACTCCAAATTGGCGATGTGAATGCTGTCTTTACTTTCAGGGTGGCTGCGGTTGATAACAATGGCAATGGAAGTTATGATTTAACTGTTTCCAGAAATGGTGTTAATTTTGGTCCAGAACCCTTTACCGATGCCAATAGTAACGGGAAGTGGGATGCAGGGGAACCTTTTACAGATATAGGTGATGTTGACCCTAATCCCGCGGTGTTAAAACTCCCAATCAGGAATACTGCGCCAACGATTAGTTGGAATGTGCTTTCAACTGTTCCTGACAGTTCTTTCCCGGTTATGTCATTTAGTTGGAATGGAACTGATTTGGATGGTAATGAAACAATTACTGCAGTCCGTTTAGCCATGAATGATACGGCATCATCGGTTTCTATCAATGGTAGTGTACGTACAATTACTTTAAGGACTACCGAGTTTACATCTTCCTCGCCAAAACTGGATATTTTAATTGATGGAAATGCTAGTAATATTGCCCCGGTTAAGTTAACCGGACTGAAATTTAATGATTTGAATGTGCTTTGGGTTAGTCTTGTTGATATTTCAGGTGCAAGTTCAAAATGGATTTCGAGTGATTCGTTAAACAAAAACAAAAAATGGTTTGTAAAAAAACCAAAGGGTAAACTTCTTATTGTTGATGATTACACAATTAACGATAAATCCGCTGCTTTTTATAATTCCATGATGGACAGCATTGGACTAACCGGTAAATTTGATGTTATCGATCTAAAGGCTCAAGCACTTCCTTTCCCAAATGTTACTTTCTACGAAACAATGAAGCTCTTTGGATACACTTTCTGGTACAGTGATTATAATGCACCCTCGTTGGATTTAGCAAATGCAACAGTTGCAAAATATCTCGATCAGGGCGGCAAAATATTCTTTTCCATGCAGTTCCCTACAAATGTTGATTTGAATACGGTTCAGGGATTTTTACCGATTAGCGCTGATAGCAGCCAATTTACATCTTTTATATTTCCGGGTGGCATTATATCTGCCGATACAAACGATGCG
>JACPGF010000049.1 GCA_016182615.1 Ignavibacteriales bacterium | reverse complement strand
TATTACAAAAGCAAAAAAGGGCGGATTACATAATCAACGTTTAATTCTTGAATCGGTTAAAGATAAGGATGTTGTAAAAAATCTGCTTTCCGAAATTGTTGAAAGAATCGGCGACAGACCGGGTGGCTACACCCGCGTTATTAAAGCCGGCAAGCGTTTAGGTGATGCAGCTGAAATGGCAATTATTGAATTAGTTGACTTTAATGCGCTTGTTAATGAATCTGTGCAAACAAAGAAAGATGCAAGAGAAGCAGCTAAGCAGGAAAAAAATGCGAAAGCTAATGCTGAACAAGGCAAATAATACAATAAAAAGTGTTTTGGAAAAAGAGCAGCTTTAAAGGCTGCTCTTTTTTTATTTTATGTTTTCAAATATCAAATATCTTATTTCCGTTCATAACCTATCGCAGCTTCCCAAGGTTAAATTACCCGAGTTTGTGGTTTGCGGCAGGTCTAATGTAGGAAAATCCTCGTTTTTGAATACGGTTACCGGGAAAAAAAATCTGGCACTCGTGGGTCAGACACCGGGAAAAACCAGAGCGATTAACTTTTTTGAAATCGAAAATAAATTTTATTTGGTTGATTTACCGGGATTCGGCTATGCGAAAGTACAAAAAACCGAACGGGAACAATGGGGTAAAAACATTGTACAGTACTTTGAACTTTCAGAGTCAATTGCCGGGGTTTTTCATCTAATCGACAGCAGGCACGAACCTACTCCGTTAGATGTAAAAATGAAAGAAATGATTAACTTCTTTAATGTTTCCTATTTTCCGGTATTAACAAAAGTTGATAAACTGAAGCGTTCTGAACGTAATAGGAGTAAAAACGACCTGAAGAACATTCTTGGCGAAGAAGCTGCCGGAAATGCGGTATTCTTTTCATCGTTAACCGGGGAGGGTAAGCAGGAAATTAAGAAGATAATTTTAGGAAAGCTTTGATAATAGCATACTGATAAGAAAAAATATTTTTATATTTGCAGTAGAATTAGTACATTGGAAAATCTGTCTTTAGGAAGAACCTGCTAGCATGCTCAATCAACAACAGAAGCGGCTGATTACATTCAGCATTTTCATCGTTTTAATACTCATATTCACGTTCGTGGATATTGTTATATTTAAGGCGCTTAGTGTTATTGTTATCGTTATTTATGTCGGCTTTCTTATATTTTTACGCAATGAGCCCCTGCCCCCGGATACAACACAAAACGAACTGCAGAAACCCCAAGCATCAGAGAATATAGACAATACGGAAGCGGGATTAGATGTCGGTTACGATGAAACACAGCAAAGTTCATTTAGTTATTTGAATAAAAGAACTTCCAATCAGAGCTTAGGGTTCGGTGAAGATTTTAGGATTATTCATCGGGACCCCGTGATAGAAATGCCATTTGATTTAAAAGAGCGTTACTCGGAAATTGCGAACGAGGATATCCCTTCTGAAATCGGGAAGGACGGGCAGTTCTCTTTTATTTTGGAAAAGCTGCTCACAATCTTAAAAGATTCATTCCATTCACATTCTGCCATCTTTTTCTGGTATCTTAAGAGCAAAGGCAAGCTATCTGTCGAAAAGTATGCATCCAACTCGAAGGATGTAGAAAAACGCAGGCTTGATATTGTTGACGATATTTTAAGCAACATTGTTGAAAGCGGTGAACCGAAATTGTTAAACGGAATATTGCCGAATGTCGAAGCCGATGTTATCCGGTATTACGAAGTACCGCAGTCGATTAAATGTGTAGTGGGTGTACCGGTTTTTTACAACGATAACCTGATTGGTGTTCTGGTTATTGATTCGAAGGAAACTGATGCTTATGGAATAGAAACAATCTATTCAATGGGCAGATTTGTCCGGCTGATTACCATGACAATTCAACTATTTGAAGAGCGGTTTACAGAAAATATATCACAAAAACGGCTTGATGGATTAATCGATTTCATTACTCCGTTAAGCAATGTCCGTAATGATTTTGAAGCTTTGGATGTTATAGAAGAGAACATTAACCAGTTATTCCACTGGGACGCTTTTGTGCTTTGTTTGTTTCAACCGGACAGTCAGAAGTTTACGACAGCTAAGGTGATTAATAAAACCGCCTTAAAATTTGTTGGTGAAAATTTAGGTGTTGAATTAAAAGGCACGATTGCCGCAAAGTGTATAATAAACGGCAATCCAATTATTTACAATGACACTACCGACCTGGGGATGAAACGGTTTTCGCATCAGGAAGATATTAGTTTTACCGGTTCTTTACTATACATGCCCCTTATTTTTAATAAGCAGAATTACGGGCTATTGTGTTTTGAGAG
>JACPGF010000397.1 GCA_016182615.1 Ignavibacteriales bacterium | reverse complement strand
TTCTTTCCAAAATAAACTCATTTACCCTCAATCAACATCTCTAACTTGATGAACGGCCTGAAACACTGATAATCAGTAGAACAATTACGATTTCTGAAACATCTAATTAGCTGAAGTCCAATTTTTTTAAGGAGCAAAAGAAGATGATTAGATTTGTTACAATGTTCGTGCTTATACGCATTCTTTCTGTTTATCCGCAAAATAGCGTGCAAAAAAAGCTGCGGGATCTACCCGGAAGCGCAAAAAAAATTACTATAACCACCGACAAGGGAGAGGTTACTTTCGAGGGAAAGGACGCTGAAAAACTGTTAAAAAAGATGAAGCATCCCGTACCTATCAGGGTAAGAATTCAGCCGGATTTTGACGATGAGGTGGGCAATGATTCAGCTGATACTGAAGAGGATATGTTCATTTTTAATGATACTCCATGTCATGGCAAACAGAAGTTTTTTTTCCATGGGAACGGCTGTATGCCAAGTTTCAAAGAATTTCTTAACGATTCGATGATGAGTAAATTGAAAAAACAAGTTGAGGAATGTTGTAAAATGGACTCTTCGATGAAAACAATGCAAAAGCATATGTTCTTAAACCTTCCCCGGTTTGGCGGCCATGCTTTTATGGAAATGGATGAATTCGAGGATTGCTCAGATCCAGATACGGCAAAGGAGAAAAAAATTGTAATAATGAAGCGTGATGGTGACAAAACTTCAGTTGAAACTTTTACCGGAGCTGAAGCAGAGAAGAAAATAAAAGAAATTGAGGCCGCAGAAAAGGAATTTGATAACCATGAAAAAGGCACTAAAAAATCGGTTATCATTAAAAAGGAAATTAAAAAAGAAGTAAAAGATAAACCCGAGGACAAGGATGGTAAAAAAGAAAGGAATGAATAACGATATCTAAAAAAAATAAAACACTGACAACAATTTTTATTCGATGGTTTCTCCACTCCTGGAACCAAAAATAGAACGAAAAGCTGCCATCCGGAAAGACTACTGCAGGTTACGGCCTCATTAGGTTCCGGGTGGTTTTTTTTTCTAAAGTTTTTCAATCATATTTGCGATAATTGTTTGAAAATAACAAAACAAAGGAGTGTTATGCGTAAGCTGTTGTTCGCAGTAGTTTCATTAATGAGTGCTTTTACATTAGGGCAAGTTACCCCTGATGATGCAAGAAAAATGCTCGAAGAGGGCAATGCCCGTTATGTTTCTACAAATTTTAAGGCAAAGGATTTTAGACAGGCAAGATCCGAGCAGGTTAAAGGGCAAAAGCCATATGCAATTATTCTAACCTGTTCAGATTCAAGAGTTCCGCCTGAGTTAATTTTTGATGAGGGACCGGGTCAAGTTTTTGTTATTCGCGTTGCCGGTAATGTGGTTGATGAAGTCGTTCTGGGTAGTATAGAGTATGCGGCTGAACATCTGAACGCACAGTTATTATTGGTTCTTGGACACAGTGCCTGTGGTGCCGTAAAAGCCACTGTTGAGGGGGGCGAGTTTGGTAAAAACATCGGCAGCCTTGTTGAACGGATATCCCCGGCAGTTGAAAAGATAAAAGCAAAAAATTCCGATAAAAATTTAATTATTCCCTTAGCCATTGAGGAAAACGTTGAGGTGCAGTCTGCAGCTGCTTTGCATAACAGCCACATCCTTGAAGAATTGCGGGCGGAAGGTAAATTTAAAATTCTTGGCGGAATTTACAGCATAGAAACCGGTGAAGTGCAAATTTTTGAACCTGCGCTGAAATTAGAAACCAAGAGCAGCTCAAAGCAGGAACACGGCAAAAAAGAGGTTGAGAAAAAGGAGACAGAGAAGAAAGAAAAAAGTCATGATAAGCCAAAGCCGCATGAGAGTAAGGCAAACGGAGCCTCGGCAAATTACGATGTGAATAAAGATAAAAAAATTACCAATACGGTTTTTACTGATGGCGAACATTTTTGCTTGCAAGTATCCTCGTGGAAAAACCGGTCTAAGGCTGAATCTGTTGCGAATAAATACCGCAAATTGTATGACGGTGTGTTTATAATGCCGTTTATTGATGCAGTTTCACATAAAACATGGTACCGCGTACGGATAGGGTACTTTACAACGCAAAAAGAGGCGGAAGACTTCGCCGCCAGTATCGAGTAAACTGGAACAGTAAACTGAAATAAATTTGCTGCATACTGCTTACTACGGTTTTGTTTGTTATATTTGCGCATTATTTTGAAATAGCATTGGTAATTTTCTGAACCGTTTAGCAAAAAACAACTGCCTGATATTTTTGCCGGCATCAAATTTTAATGAAACTGAATATCTCGGCTGCCGGAATGTTTTTTCAGCAGCCGGGAAATCCGTATATATTGCATCGGAGGTGTGCACAATTACATTAACTCGGTGGCTCTAAAAAAAGTGTTAATCGAGTTCTATTCTCAACATAAGGTAATGGCAGCAATCTGTCTTGCACCGCTTGTATTCGCCAATGCGGGACTATTGCAGAATAAACAAGTTGCGGCTCATCAGTCAGCTAAAACGGAACTAATCAGAAGCGGAGCGCGGTTTATTGATAGTGATGTGGTCAAGGACGGTAATATCATTACTGCTTCCGGTCCTCAATCGGTTCAGAAGTGGGCTGAAATGATATTACTTTATATTTAAATTATATTGTACAAATGGAACAAATCAAAGAAATTCGGAAGTATTGTAATAGTTTAACCGGATATTCCCGGTATAAAACAAGAGAAGTGCAAATAGGAGAAATCCCCATGGGGAACTTTCATCCAATCCGCATTCAATCTATGACAACAACTGATACAATGGATACAAAAGCTACGGTTGAACAAACCATACGAATGGTGCAGACCGGATGTGAATATGTACGTATAACCGCGCCAAGTATGAACGAAGCGGAGAATTTGAGGGAAATTAAAAACGGATTGAAACGTCTCGGTTGCAACGTCCCTCTTATTGCAGATATCCATTTTACTCCAAATGCCGCGGAACTGGCCGCGCGAATTGTCGAAAAAGTCCGCGTGAATCCCGGCAACTATGTTGATAAAAAGAAATTTCAGGTTTTGGAATACACCGATGCAGAGTATAATGAAGAAATCGAGCGTATCTACCAGAAATTTTCACCATTAGTGAAAATTTGCAAAGAATACGGGACTGCAATGCGAATCGGAACAAATCATGGCTCGCTGTCTGACCGCATTATGAGCCGGTATGGTGATAATCCAGCAGGTATGGTTGAATCAGCGCTTGAATTTGTCCGGATTTGCCGTGACCATGATTATCATAATATTGTGTTAAGTATAAAGGCCAGCAACCCGAAAGTTATGGTACAAGCCTATAGGCTGTTGGTAGCCCGAATGGAGGCAGAAGGGATGGATTATCCGTTACATCTCGGTGTAACTGAGGCTGGCGACGGGGAGGATGGCAGGATTAAATCAGCAATGGGTATCGGAGCCCTGCTTGAGGATGGGCTTGGTGATACCGTGCGTGTTTCATTAACCGAAGAACCCGAATTTGAAGCACCCGTGGCAATTGCTTTGGTTAGCCGGTACACAAAGCGTAAAGAGCATGAGGTGATTCAGGATATTGTTGATAACCCCATCAATCCATTTGATTATCATAAAAGAAATACATTTGAACTTATTGGTATTGGCGGGAATAATGTGCCGCGTGTGGTTGCCGATTTGTCAGGCAGGATTATCATGCAGGCAAATGACCTGAATGAAATCGGTTATTATTATAACGCTGTTACCGATAAGTGGAGCATGAGTGATCAAGCGCCAGATTTTTTATTTCTTGAAAATAAAACGCTCCCGTTCGATTGCCCAACCGGGCTGCGTGCAATCTATTCTTTTCAGCATTGGGTCACGCTCGGCAAACCTTTTTCCGCCTATCCGCTTTTTTCACTTGTTGAATATCTTGCGAATAAAGAATCTTCTGCGGCATTTAATTTTGTATTGTTTGATTTGCACGAGATGAACAAACAAAATATCGAAGCATTGAAAAATGATAAAACAGTGATACTTGTTCTAAAAAGTGATAATGCCCATGCTATGCCTGCCGTGCGCAGGCTGTTTGTTGAGTTGATGAACAATGGAATTAGTAATCCCGTTATCATTAAAGCTGGATTTAAGCTTGCTGATAAACATGCATTCCAGCTTCATGCTGCAACAGATATTGGAGCGTTGCTCATTGATGGGTTGGGAGATGGCGTGTGGGCATCGGTTAATCAGGAACAAGTAACTGCGGGAGATGCAAACCGGATATTATTTGGCATTCTTCAAGCAGCGCGGGTACGCATCTCAAAAACCGAGTATATCGCATGTCCGTCATGCGGAAGGACACTGTTTGATCTGGTGGAAACCACAGACAAAATCCGGAAAAGAACCGAGCACCTAAAGGGTGTTAAAATTGCTATTATGGGCTGCATTGTTAACGGTCCGGGCGAAATGGCTGATGCAGACTATGGTTATGTAGGCTCTGGTCCGGGTAAAATTACCCTTTATAAAGGTAAAGAAATCATCAAACGCAATGTTGTATCTGAAAATGCTGTTGATGAACTCATTGGCATCATCCGTGCAGATGGCATGTGGGTTGACCCGAAAGAAATGTAAGCGGTTTATCATACTGCAACTCTTTTCACGCGGCAGATATATTTGTTGTAGTTATAACAAAATTCTGACCGCGTCATTTTTGGTTTTAAAGTGAAGGCAGTAAGAAATAAAATACGCTTCTATGTGAAAAGGTGCGCGTAAACCGGGGATAGAACTTATAAATGCAGAAAAGTCTCAGCAAATAAAGCGTTTATTTAGCAAACAATAAATGCGTAATCCATGCTCACACCCAGAAGATAGTTTATGCTCAAAAGAATATTGAGTATCCCATACAAATATTTTAGCATCAAAAAACTTTTCCTGATTGTACCGGGAATAAATAAAAGTGGGTTCCTGCTTTTTTCTTGTTTAAAACTTTTTTCAGGAACTAAATATTTTAGGCATTTGTTACAGTGAAATATCACGATTGTAAAACATAATCTCATTTGTCCAAAGGCTTTTTATCGAACGGTACGGCAGGATGAATATGACGCACACGTAATAGTAGATTTGAATGAGTTATAAATGTTAATAAAATGGGCATTGCTATTTGCAAACTGCCTAAAGAATTAGTTCTCAAAGATTATTGCGAATAATAGCTGATGTTAAGGCAAAATTGGGTTAAACCATGCGATTTACCAAGGGGTAATCAATACAGCGTCCTTCCGGGGTGAACCTATACTCCGTGTTGTGTGTGAATGAGTTGGATACATGGAGTTCATTTATTTCAATAAACTTATGTTAAGGCAGAAAATTACTTTCAAAGAAAATATAAAAACTGGTTTGTCATATTTGTCCGGTAATTTTTTGGCTTCCGGGATAGGTTTTATGTGTTTTGTTGTAATTGGTAGGACTGTTCCGGTTAATGAGTATGGCTTGTTTATTTCTACTTTTTCAATTCATTCCCTGTTCCATAGTTTCGGAAGCGGCGGCATCCCGGTTGCGGCAATCCGTCTCGGCAAAAAAAATAGCGGGCTAATACCGACAAGTTATCGGGCTGATATATTATTTTCCGGGTTCATTTTTCAAATAGTGCAATTACTGGTTATTAGTTTTCTGTATATTTTGTTGCTTGTGGTATTTCCTGAGCCTTTTCGGGATTTTCCATTGTTATCACAGATTATCATTATTGCTGGTGCATTCTCATCTGTTCTTTTTGAATATATGCTGGTGCTTTATGCGGTACAATTGCAATTCCCGAAAATATCCGCATTAAGGATTGCAGTATCAATTGTACAAATCCGGCAATGCTTCTCGGGGCTTTTCTTGCACCGCCATTAATTGTTTTTCTTTATGGTTTACCTAAATTCTATAAGGCTGTTGTGCAGCAGGTGTTCGAATTTTCGAAAATGAAAGAAATTGCCACGTATTCTTTTTGGCAGACCTGTGTTGCGGGCATGTCTTCGTCAATTTTATTAATCACTCCATTGATGATTATTAATGGTAATAACCGTCAAGGAGAAATTGGGTTATTCGGATTGGCAATGTCGCTTTCGTTCGTTTACTCAATTATCGGGATTATTCTATTCTCGTATTTTTTACCGCAGGCCTCGAGTTCAAAAAATGATGAGGAAATTGCGAAGTTTATTAGTGAAGGTAAAAAAATTCTCTTCCCAATAATGCTGCTCGGTTTTGGGTCACTATTCTTTTCAGATTTTTTCATGAAAATAGCGTACGGCGAGGTTAAGGATGGGATTGTTCCGGTTTATGTCCTATTATCCTTGTCGGGCTTAATAAGTATATTAATTCAATTTCTCGTTGTCATTCTTAATTACTACTACAAATCGAAAGCAATTCTCGCTGCTCATGTTATTGGAATGTTATTTTTTATTAGTATCACGGTAATACTGGATAACAAATCAGCGGTTAATTTGTCTGTTGCCGTTGTGTTTTCAAAAATCCTGTTGTTTTCTGTTTTACTTAAAGCAGCAGTTAAAAAACAGGAGCAAGTTGAATAAATGCCATTTACAATTTAGGCTACGCCTGAGAAGCGTGGTTTAATGCTTGGCAAACTAATAATGTACCGGTTCAAAAAAACATAAATCCAATGGGATTCGCAGGTCTATTTAGCACATCCTTCATGACCAGTAAAATGTACTAATAAAACCGGGGTTAAAACCCATTTGTGTGTTAAACGGGACGATAAGTAAGAAAAGTACAATAGAAACAGTTACGTGCAAATTATTTCTAGAGATTATTAAAGAAGTGCGAGATGTTAATATGCGAGAGAGAAGAAAAATATCGGTTGTTGTTGAGGCTTCGGAGGCTGCTCATGGAGATAGCTGTATTCAATTAACCGATGCCCTTAACTCACTTGAACACCAGGATTACCCGAAAGAACTGACAGAAATTATTGTTATTACTGCTGGAAGTGATGCTGATACAGTGCAAAAATATGCAGAAGCATTTCCGCGATGCAGGATACATTTTTACAAGGATACCGGATATTTCAGGGTTAAAAATTATGGCGCCTCTTTGGCAACCGGTGAAATAATTGCATTGGCTGATTCGGATTGTATCTATGACAAAGGCTGGCTGAAGTCAATTGATGACGGTATAATTGACGAAAATACGGTATCTGCAGGATTGACTGAATTAGATACCGGAACGCTCATGTCGCGAATGTGTGCATTTTATGATATGCATTGGATGCTATTTCGCGTGAGTGGGAAGATTAAAAGATTCAATTCCAATAATGTTGCTTTCCCTGCAAAACTGTTCAAAGAGACTGGATATGATCCTACATTTGACCGGTTTGGCGGATGTGTAAATCTGGCATGGCGGTTAAATAGAAATGGAGTGGCAATAATTTTTGCTGAAAAACAACATGCACGGCATAATTATTACGGTATTTTTAGGC
>JACPGF010000407.1 GCA_016182615.1 Ignavibacteriales bacterium | reverse complement strand
TATTTTGTGCATGAGCTTTCCAAACGAAGGCACAACTACCTTTAAACCTCAGACCAACCATTTAAATCTTTGTTTTAGCATAAATAAATTTCGTGAAATTAATAGTGCTGAGGATACTACCACCGAGAGGATTAATTCAAAAGATGTTGTTTCTGAATCAGCCATTTCAATAGCTACTATTGACAAATCCAGTTTTATTGTTGGAATAAATGATGTCCTCTTGTGTGGAAATGATGAATGGTTCAATTTATTGTATCCCTGTACAAATATTAGTTATCCAGTACAGGACGAACGAATTATTGAATTAATATAACGTGATAAATTGATAAAGTTGAAAACAGCAAATTTTTTCGGAGTAAGTTCTGCCGGGGCTCACACGGCTGAATTCAATACGCGAAAAATTGGTGTAAAATTAGCCAGTGGTACTTATATTTATAAGGTGCCTTATCAAGGACACACCATAGCACGTAAACTAACCTTGTTGAAATAATAAAGAAAGATCGGAAAACAATATGAAGATAAAAAACACAGCTTTCTTAGCTGCTTGTTTGTGGGTTCTCAGCCTGTCACTGTTTGCGCAACAGCAGGTTATAGAAAATCCCGTTTGGTCAAGGATATACACGCAAAAAGATGCTAAATCCCCGGTGATTAGCAATTACCGTTATGTCCCTGAACGTCAGACACCGCAGTATTTTAATAAAAATGGAGTAGAAGCTATTATCTCTCCAAATTTCCGCTTGATGCCAACCACTACCAGTACTCAGTCAGAAATGAGTATTGATATGCATCCCAACAATCCTGAAATAATTTTCGGTTCTGCAAATGCAACCAACAGCCCGGTTACAACCATTTACGGCACCGGTGTTTATTATACCACGAATGGCGGCACCAATTGGTTGGGGAATGACAACCCCCCGTTTGGATCAAATAGCGGCGATCCGGCTGCATGTATAGGTCCGGAAGGTAACATGTATGTTGGTTTTATTGATGGCGGCTCGAACTTGTATGGACAGGGAATTGGTATTTCTACCAATAACGGAACCACATGGACCCGTGCGGTCGTTAGCCCCAAACCCGCAAGTTCTGCAGACATGCTCGATAAAAACCACATGTATGTTGACAAAAAGGAAAACAGCCCCTACAAGGGCCGCCTGTATGCAGCTTGGACGGATTTTATCTCAAGCAGTACAAACAATTATAAACTTGGTTTTAGATATTCTACTGATAAAGGAGTTACCTGGTCAGCTCAGAAAAATATCAGTGCTGGGCTTACCCCGTCTTATCTTGCTCAAGGTGTTAATATTAATACCGGTGCAAATGGAGAAGTTTATGCCGTATGGGCAGTTTATGAAGATAACTCGGTATCAACCGGTGAAGATGCCATAGGCTTCAACATGTCAACCGATGGCGGAGAAACCTGGGGCACACCAAAAAAAATCTACACGAAAACTAATTTTGGTATCCGTGGTACGCTTTCAAGCAAAGCGGGTATCCGTGTTTCATCGTTTCCTTCGATGACCGTTAACCGGAATACCGGCGAAATATATGTAACGTTTCCTCAAGAGGGTGGTATCGCTCCCTGTGGCAATAGTATCGATATTTGTTTAATCAAATCTACCGATGGCGGTGCAACTTTTAGTGCTCCAGTTAGAGTAAATAATGATGATTTGAATAACTCAAAAGATCAGTATTATCCTTGGGCAACCATCGATCAATCAACCGGCAGTTTATACATCGTTTTCTACGATAGCCGCGAGGTAAGAAATGATAGTGCGCAAGTGTATGTTGCTGCTTCAATTAATGGCGGCGTAACATTTGAAAACGTAAGAGTGAGTGATGCCAATTTTAAGCCAAAAACAATCAGCGGCCTTGCCTCCGGGTATCAAGGAGACTATATTGGTATAGCCGCAGTTAGTAACACGGTTTATCCATATTGGGCCGATGATAGAACAGGTTTATATCAGGGCTGGTCTGCAAAAGTTGTTTTTGCGCAATACCCGCTTAATCCTTTTAACCTGACTGCACCCGCGGCTAATACATCAATCAGCTCTTTTCCGAATTCAGCTGTCCAGCATAATTTTACCTGGGATACCTCAGCTTCAACGGCTTCATACAAATGGATTTTCGGAACCGCTGCTGAACCACGTAAAATTGTGTTATCAGCAGGAACCAACAAAGTTATCCTTTCCGCGGGTCAACTAGATGATTTGCTTGCCGGGATAGGTGTGGCTCAAGGTGACTCGCTTGTAGGGCAATGGAATGTATGGGCTTATAGAAATAATGCACCTTTGAATGACTCGTTGGTATCTGCCAATGGCCCCCGGGCTCTTACATTAAAACGTGGTATTCCTCAGTTGCTCCCATTTACCCTAAGTGAACCCGGAGACAACTCACGTTTGGTTACCTCTGCAAACAACTCGTCACAAATTCAGATTAAATGGACACGTTCGGGTGAAGGTATTAAATACCGCTGGCAGTTCAAAACTCCCGATTTTAACGGTCAAACACAATTTAATGTTCCAGCCAATAGTAACGGCTATGATACGGCTCTCACTATTTCCAATGCCTTCCTTGACGGTATGTTATCGGGATTAGGATTGAATACGGGAGACTCATTGGTTGGCCAATGGAGAATTTATGCTTACCGTAATCCTTCGGATTCACTTGCTTCACAAGCAACATTTAACCTAACACTAAAAAGACAGGACTTAGGCGAATATCTTGTAGTGTTTGATTCATCATCTTCTAATTGCCGCATCAGCCGTGATTCTGTTTTATCTGCACTGAACAGCATGGGTAAAACCTACGATTTAATTAACCGCGGTTCAACATCCAGCGGTAAAGTCTTCTCAATAAGAAGTTATAAAAATGTTATTTGGCTCGGTGAAGGTACCTCAACCATGTCAGCGGCGCAAAAAGATTCAGTAAAAGCGTTTTTATCTGTTGGTGGTACAACAGTAGCAGCAAAATCGAAACTGATTATTTTATCTGAAGATATTGGTTATAATTTTGACCGGACCGGCGCAACGCTTATTGATACCACATTTACCAGAAACTGGCTTGGTATTCAATATGCAATGGATAGGCCTTATTCAGGCGGCGCACAGGGTGTCATTAATTTAACAACAAATGAAACGGATAGTATTTCCGGCAGCGGCTGGCCTGATGTTCTCAGAAAATCTGCTTCAAATCCAACAGGCAGAAGTTTATACCGTTTCAGAGGTATGAACTCAACAGATTCCGTTAATGCGGTTGGTAAAATAAGTATGAACTACAACGTTGCAGTTTATGGTATGGATGTTGAAGCCCTAAGAAGAGCCAGCGACAGCCCGGGCGGCTCTACTATTTTGCGAGTGTTAACAAATGCAGTACAGTATGTTAACGAAATGCTTGCACCACCCTCACCGATGGTTACGGTTAATGCACCTAATGGTGGAGAAAACTGGACTTCAGGTACACAGAAAAATATTACATGGTCAAGTATCAATGTACAGAATGTTAAATTAGCATATACCACTAATAATGGTGCAGACTGGCTTGCAATTTCTGCCTCCGTTCCATCAACAGGAACATATGCATGGACAGTACCAGCTACACCTTCAACACAGTGCAAAGTTAAAGTAACAAGCGTTTTGGCTGATTCAATCAGTGACGTTAGTAATGCAGTATTTACCATCAGTAACCCGCTGCCTACAATTACTTGGGAAGTTCCGGTTACATTTAAAGAAACAGGTGCCGGTCAGCAAATTATTAACTTTGGTATGGCTCCTAC
>JACPGF010000425.1 GCA_016182615.1 Ignavibacteriales bacterium | reverse complement strand
GCCCCCGCCCGCCCAAATCAAATTCGGGCTTCGCCCTGAATTTGGATATAAAGGTGTAGTTAGTAATTCTTAAATATGTATATTTAAACTGACATTTCTAAATGGCTGAACTTGTGACATTTCTACTTTGCTATTACATAATTATCTTTTGAAGCAAATATGAGCCTTAAATTCGAAAACAAACGGCTGGAAATATTGAAAGCCGCGCAGAAGCGTTTTATCCGCCACGGGCTGTTTAAAACGACTATCGAGGAGATAGCACGTGATATGCGGGTAAGCAAATCTTCACTGTATCATTACTTCAAATCGAAAGAGGAAGTCTATTACCGGTGCATCGAAATGGAAATTGCCGACTTTTTCGGCGAAATTGCGGGTATTCTGAATGATGAACAGCTAACCACGACAGAAAAATTCGAAAATTTTCTCCGGGTGAAAGCTTCTCTTCCTAAGCAATACCGGTTGCTATATCTTTTGTACCTCATCGTTCTTTCCGAGCAAAGCACACAACTGGAAGATGATCTTTTACTAAAGTTTATGCACGAAGAACTCTCCATGTTCAGCAGTGCTTTGCATATTTTATTACCCGCGATAACTGAAATAGAAATTGAAGCGTTAAAAAAATCGTACCCGCTTGTCAGCAGTTCGCTGCCCCTTGTAACCGGGTTGCACGAAATACTCAATCAAAAAGTCGATTTTTTTACCGGGGAAAGACCTGCTGCCGAATCTTTAATTACACATTGGAGGCATTCTTTACTAAAATAATAGAATGAGGGGAAAATTTTTTAATGGTACAGAGTAAATATTTAATAGAGAAAGTAGTTAATATTTTTGCAGCATCTCAGCTTTTATCTATAATAATTTCCATTGCAAACCTCAATCTTTCACAAAGTGATGAATCCCCATCATGCAAAATTGTATATTTTATCATGCCGCATTTTGGGAGATAATTATCGTTATCTTTGTTGGGAACATCGCGTAGCGTGGTTTAATCATTACAACAACTTTCCCGGTCGCGTATTTTGCTTTTAGAATTAAAACGCCGTCGGCCTCACTCTTCCGGACAATATCAACTAGTTCGCTTCCCTCCTCTAAAGTAAATGCGGCCTGCGCGGATCTAAATGGCGCTTTAAATCCTAATCCGTTGATTGGTTCGGCCATAATTTGAATCTGAGAATGCCCGTCGGCAAAAAGTTCCTCCTTGTCGGCAAGAATTCTGGTCTCATAAATGCTGAACACGTAATTGTGCAGTAAAAAAGCGAGAATAAGCAATATACACGCGGCCAGAATGGTCAATGTCTTTTTATCCATGTATTAAAGTTGATGTTTATGTTTATAGTGAATTACAAAACGCTGCAGTGAAGCGATAATGTCTTCAATTATCATATCAGGGACTCCGTCGCGGTGGATACTTTGTATCCGCATATCACATTGATCATTAACATAATCAATTGATACAAAACGGTTCTTTGTTGTATAAGCAATTTCAGTTGAAAAGAAGTCTAACTGCGTTATTTCTGCAATTTTTTTTGTTATCGATTTCAGTTTTTTCAATCCAAAAGTCTCAATTTCATCTTGAGATAATAACTGGTATTCGTGTGTCAGGTCATCCCACCAAACACTGATAACTTTACCAAAAGCCCAAAAGCACCTGAACCAGGCACGCCTTCCGTTGATAAGCGCCGGATATACTTTTTCCTGAATGATATATTTATCATTGCCGCATCGATGCCTTTCATCAAGGATTTCATTTAACGATTCCGCCCCTGTAACCACACCAACCCCGCCGCCTGTTGTATTGCATGGTTTAATGATGAAAGGCCTGCCGAGTATGGCAATATCGCTCAGCGAAATAAAAATCTCCTCGGATTCACTTTTCGGCGGCAGGATAAGTGAATAAGGAGTATTGATTCCTGCCGTAATAAACTCAAGATGCATAGTTGCTTTATCAATAGCGTGATGCACCGCTTTGTAAGGGTTTAATATATAGGTCTTACGCCTGTGAAGCATCTTTCCTAGAGCCTCAAAATTTGTATCCACATCCCAGGCACGGTCTAAAAGCAGGCTAAAGCCTATTTTTTTTGACTGTACCAACTCGGTAATCTCATGTATATTATGTTCGGTAATAATAAAAGTAGAAAGTCCGGCTGATTGCAGCCGTGCTTCGGCAAGTTCTACAAAATCCTTGTCATATTCCCAGACATAGGCTATTGCTAGATCAAATTTTTCCATAAAAAAACCGTATTTTAAAAATTTATCTTTAAACAAGTTAATAAGTTATAAATTACCCGGTATGTACTGCAAATATACCGTTAAATATTAGAATCTAAAATTACACGTCATTCCGTTTTGAAATGCCGTATAAAGGAAAATATTAGTACATGATCAAGAAATTAAAATCCGCTCTATTCGGTATGGCAATTTGGGCCGCGCTGTTGTTTTCAGTATTTACTTGGAACGGGTGTGGAAGCAGCGCAAGTGCAAGACCAGACACAGAGAGTACAAAAGTGAAAAACACTGCCGACTCGCAAAAGGCAATGGATCATTATCTCAGCGGGCTTGCTGAGCAGGCAAAAGGCAATAGCGCGGGCGCGATAATCGAATTCCAGGATGCCCTGCAATATGAGCAAAGTGCCTCAATTTATTTTTCACTCGGGCAAAATTATTTTGCCCTGAACAAGCTTTCACTTTCTCTTGTCAATGCCCGGAGAGCTTACGAACTTGATTCGCTGAACACTGAATATGGATACCTGTTACAGGATATTTATACGGCAGCAAGGCTTAATGATTCGGCAATGATAGTTCTTAACAATATCATCGCGAGAGATTCAACGGCGTACAACGCGTATTACCGGCTTGCACAGCTTTGCGAAGGGCCCAAGCCAACGCAGGCAATTGCTATATACAAAAGGTTAATTAAAGGCATTGGCTCCGAGTGGACCGTACTGCAGCGTATTGCCGAGCTTTATGAACGCCTTGGTGACTTGAAGGGCTGCATTACAACACTTGATGAACTACGCTCGATGGATCCGGGAAATGTTGATCTGGAACTGCTCATGATCGAATTCCTTTCAAAGGACAAACAATCCGATAAAGCACTTTTACGGCTTGATGACTTGCTTCTGTTGTACCCGGATAACCTGAATGTTATTGAACGCAAAGCACAAATACTTATACAAAACGGCAAGTGGAAAGAAGCTGCTGAATCATACAAAAAAGCATTTGCCGACTCATCGGTCTCTAAAGAAGCTAAGGTCCGCATTGGCGTTCTCTATTTTGCATCATCCCTGAAAGATAGTGCCCTTCTTCCTATCGCGAAGGAAATACTTGCACCGCTTGATAACGATACAACGGACTGGGAAGTAAAGATGTATCTCGGTGCTATCGCGATGGCAGAGAAAAAAGATTCGGTTGCTATCAATTACTTCCATATGGTTACCGAAATTGCACCGTGGAATGCCGAGGCTTGGTTCCGGCTTGGCGGTTTGTATTTTGATAACCGCAAATACAGCGATGCAATTAAAGTCTTAACCCCGGCAATTGATAAGTTTCCGGAAGAATTTCCTATCAATATTATTCTTGGCCTTTCGTACATGCAGTCGGATGATTACAAATCGGCCGAGAAGTATCTTGAAAAGGCAGTCAGCCTTAATGATTCGGACTTGAACGCGCTTGCATCTTACGGGTACACGCTCAGCAAACTTAATAAAACAGCCGATGCCATCACATGTTTGAAAAAGGCACTTGCCGTTGATAAAAACAATGTTGATATTATGAGCACTCTTGGACTCATCTATGATGATAAAGAAATGTGGACCGATTGCGACAGTCTTTATCCAGCTGCACTTGCTATTGATTCAACGAACGCATTGATAAATAACAACTATGCATACTCGCTGTCTAAGCGCTCGTTGCGGCTTGAGGAGGCACTGCGCATGGTTACCATATCGTTGGAGAAGGAACCGGCCAATTCCTCGTATCTTGACACGAAGGGCTGGATATATTATCAAATGGGACAATACGAAGAAGCCCGCACATATATTCAAAAGTCACTCGATATTTCGGGAAACAAATCCGTCATTTTGGATCACCTTGGTGATGTATTATATAAAATGGGTAAAAAAACTGAAGCAATAAACACCTGGAAACAGGCGCTTGAAACAGACAAAGAAAATAAAGAACTCCAAAAGAAAATTGAACGAGGATTACCTTGAAATTACGTTATCTCTTATTAATTGTTAGTATTATTTTACCCGCGCTTTATTTTGCCGGATGTGCTGCAAGCACGCAGAAGGATGAGTATATCGAAAAGTTGTCATCTGAGCGCCTTATCAATAAACTTGAAGCAAACCGCCGTAAAGTAAAATCAATGGAGGCGACGGGTACCATCCATGTAACGACGAAGGATTTTGACAATAGCGCATCTTTTAAGATTATTGTACAAAAACCTGACTCCATTTACCTGAGCATTTTCGGTCCTTTCGGCATTGATTTAGCGCAAATTCTTGTAACAAAAACCGACTATATTTTCTTGGAAGCTTTAAACAACACTGCTTATACCGGTAAAATTAATAATGACATCCTTAAAGAAATTTTCAAGATTAACATTCCTTTCAACGAGCTTATTGATGCCTTTACCGGATCGGTTAACCTGAGTGAACGGCTTTACAAAGAGCCGACCTTTTTCGACATCGTGCAGGATAAGTATATCCTCACGTATATCGATTCTGTTGCCGGTACTCAGGCACGGTACTCGGTGGATGTTAAAGACCTGAGTATTATTTCTTCCAAACTGGAGACCATGTTTGGCAAACCACTGCTTGAAGGGACCTATACAAATTTTCAACTCGTCGAAGCACTCTCAATTCCGAAAAACATTTCTTTGCAGCGGAAAACGCAAAAAGAATCCGTAGAAATTGAATATAAATCTGTTCAGATTAATAAGAAGTCATCCTATATCGATTTTAAGCTGCCTGAAGATGCAACTGTTATAAAATGGTAAAACACCTGTTCCTCTGCCTCTTCCTGTTAAGTGTTGTTAGCAGAGGGCAAAACAAGAATATTGAATCGCGGCAAAATGAACTGACCCGGCTCAGAAGCGAGATTAATAAACTCGAAACAGAGATGAAGCGCAAAAGCCAACGCGAGAAAAAGACGTACGAGCTGCTTGATCAGTACAACCGGAAAACTCATCTTATCAGCAGGCTTATCAATACATTGCAGGAAGAGGAAGAACAGAAAAACCTCCATATCGAAAACAACGAGGCTCTATTGCGAGCCCTTGAATCTCAATCGGCATCATTGAAAAACATTTACGGCAGATTTGTTACCGATGTATTCAAACAAATGAACCGCAGCCCGTGGAGTATGATAACGGATACTTCATATCTGATTACGACGCGCCTGCAAAGGAAAATTCTGCATTCACTTTCTTCGAAAAGCAAGGTTGAAGTTAAAAGGCTTGATTCAGTAAAAATCCGTACGCTTGTTATTCAGGCTGAATTAGTAAAAACCCGGATTGAAAAAGAAAATATTCTCAAGGATAAAATCGGTGAGGAGAAATATCTTAGCGCGCAACTGAAAGAAAAACAATCGCTGCTTAATAAAATAAAAAAGGATAAGAATTCGATTGCCCAGGAAATCGAATCTAAAAAACAAGCAGAACAGAAAATACACTCCCTGATTGCCAAACTGGTTGAGCAGGCGCGTAAACGTGCCGAGGAAGCACTCGCCGCTGAAACACGCAGAAAAAGAGATGCCGAGAAAAGACGGAAGGAACAGAAGATTACTTCTCCGGTTGATGTTGTCAAAAATGAAGCAGAAATACCT
>JACPGF010000062.1 GCA_016182615.1 Ignavibacteriales bacterium | reverse complement strand
TTCTTCATATTCATTCTTGTTTTTGTCATCAAAAGCAACTTTAAATGAAATTCCGCATTCTTTCTTCTTTTCACTATTACCATCGCCTTCAAATAATGGCAAGTCTTCACCAGAAATAAAGATCTCAATTAAAACATGCGGGAGGATTGCAGATTTATTTCTGAGTACATTATTTATGTACTCATCAATAACATCATTATTAAATATATACTGGGTTAGCTCATTTCTTAAGTATCTACCATTTAGTATACCTGTTAGCGCTAAATGGATAGCTTCAAGAATTGTAGATTTTCCTGCTTCATTATCACCAACAATTATGTTAAGACCCTCATTAAGTTCGAGACAAAACCTACCCTTGAAACATTTATAGTTTTCAATGATAACTTTACTAATTTTCATTTATCACTATTCCTTTCAAAATATAAAATTTTATACGTAAAACTACTAAAACTGAGATAAAATAATACTTTATTTGCTACTACTATTATAAAAAAGGTTTCGATTTTCTGGCAGCTTTTAGTGATCGCCATGTAGATCGAAACTTATAGTTGAGTTATATACTTCCACCGATTTCGTCAAAAATCGCTGTTATCATGCCCACAATTATTGCAGTATAATAAATAAAAAAAAACTGCCCCAGAAATATCCCAGGGCAGTCTCGAATAAAAATTTTTTACAAAAAACTTAAACGGTGTATTCTATTCCACCCGCTTATTCATATTCAACAGCGTAAAAACAACGCCAAAAATTGTCATGAGTATTCCCCACCAGATATTGGGGTGGGTATCGAATAATACCGTTTTTACAGCTGGGGGGTTGTAAAGCAAGTAGAGGCCGGTGCCGAAAATGATGATACCGTTGATGCTGAGAATTAAACCGACAAAATACCAAATTGGTCTCATGATGCCTCCTACCAGAAATAAATGTTAAGTGCAATAAAAATAATCAGCGAAGCAATTGCCCAGAAACCGGGCCTCAGGTAATACGGCACCAGTTTTTCCGCTTCGGTTTCAACGATAGGGGTCAGCCCTTTCACCAATCCAACCAACTCTTCACGCGGCTTCTTTTTGGTAAATAAACTGACGATAATTGTTGAGCCGAAGCAGATAAGCCATGCCCACCACGCGCGCCAGAAGTTCGCGGCCATCTCGCTGCTGCTGTTGGACATTGTTAACAGGCTGCCTTCTATCCAGCCGAATTTAACGGCGATGTACAGCGTGAACGAGGAACCCATGCCAAGGACAAGCCCCCAGAATGCGCCGTTCGGCGTAATCCAGACAACGAACATTCCCAAGAGCATGGTAGCAAACAGGGGAGCGTTAACCCAGGAAAAAATTGCCTGCATGTAATCCATAATACTCGGGAAACTTTTTGCCCAGTAAGCAGTAACCAAACTTAACAGTACACCAACCAATGTAGCGGCCCGTCCCATCTTTAACAAATGTGCATCGGATGCTTTTTTGTTGATAATGGATTTATAAATATCATAGGTCCACACGGTGTTAAACGCGCTGATGTTGCCCGCCTGTCCTGCCATGAAACCAGCCAGTAAGGCAGTTACGCCAAGGCCGATTAACCCGGTAGGGTAGTACCGGACAATGAGCAGAGGCAATGCCGAATCGTAATTTATCTGTGAACCATCCTTTAATAATTGAAAGCCCGATTTTGGGTCGTTCGCCAGCACGTACGCAATTAATCCTGCAAGGATTACGATAAAAGGCAGAGCCATCTTAAAGAACGAAGCAACAATCGGTGTTAACCGCGCGGTCCGCAAATCCTTGGCGCTAAATGCCCTCTGCACCACGAGAAAATCGGTCGTCCAGTAGCCGAATGAAAGGACAAATCCAAGGCCCAATACGATACCGCCCCACGAGATCATCATGCCGTTATCCGCGGGGTTGCCGCTTGTTGACCAGAGCGTGTTATATGCCGCGGGTACACGGGTAAATATTTCCTGTATGCTGCCGATTTCGATAATTCCCATAACCGACACGAGGAAAAGCCCAAACCAGATAAGGAAAAATTGGATAATTTCGGTGAAGATGGCGGACATCAATCCGCTGAAAGTTACATAAGCCGCTACGGTCGCGGCAGAAACCCACATGCTCACGTCCCAGTTCCAGCCGAGGAAGGTGTGCAGTACCAAAGCCATCGCGTACAGGTTAATACCGGATACCAGCAGAGTCATTATAGCGAATGCGAATGCATTCAGTACACGTGTCTTTTCATCAAAACGCAGTTTCAGGTATCCCGGAATGGATTTGATCTTTGAACTGTAATAAAACGGCATCATGTAGATACCAAGAAACAGCATCGCGGGTATGGCGCCAATCCAGTAAAAGTGGGCGACATACATGCCATATTTAAAAGTGTTGCCGGTCATGCCGAGCAGCTCAAGCGCACCAAGATTAGCAGAGAGAAAGGCAAGCCCCGCGACCCATGAGCTATTTTTCCTGCCTGCAAGAAAAAAATCTTCATCGTTCTTCATGAATTTTTTCAGGTAAAATCCTATTCCAAGGACAAACCCGAAATACAATGCTATCAGCAGCCAGTCAACAAAAGTTAAACCAATCGTGTTCATTTTCCTCCTTACGGATTAAAGGGTTGAAGTTAAAATATCGTTTTGAATTTCCACACGCCCGGCACCTGTATTGCAGATACCGAGTATTGAGATTGAGCCTTGCCCGAAAACCGGTTCAAGAGCATCTTTGTATGCATCCATTTTACCTGAAGGCAAAATGCATTGAATGGTACCGGCAAAGCCGCCGCCATGCACCCTGCAAGCGCCGTCCCTGGCTGATGCAATAAAGTCCTCGCTGAGTGCCAGTGCAAGGGCAAGAGGCTGTAAGTGTTTTTCGCCGTCCGGAATAATATTTTGCAAATATTTATATGAAGAATTTCCGGATTCATTTACCAATGTAAGAAATGTTTTCATGTCTGCCTTTTGCAAAGCTTCCACTTGTTTCCGTACCCGCCCGTTTTCATGGAAGAAATGGTACGCCCGCAGTACCGCGCGGTCACCGAGTTTATTACGCAATGCAGCTAAGTCCCTTGTAAACTCTTCCGGGTTTACTTCACGGCAGGATTTTTTGCCGAAGTGTTCCGCGATCATCCGCATTTCAGCGGGGATAGCGGCGTAATCGGCCGTTAAATTAGCATGGGAGCTGCCGCAATGTACAATGGCAATGGAATAGCCTGAATGTTCAAAGTCGAAATCAATTTTCTGAACACCGGGATTAATGGCATCTGCAAAATCGATGGCTACAAGTCCGCCAACAGCACAGGCCATTTGATCCATTAAACCGCATGGCTTTTTAAAATATTTATTTTCCGCGAACTGTCCAATTTTAGCAATCTCCTCCGCGGGAATTGCATTACCGTTGTACAAGTGGTTCAGTATGGTACCAATCAATACCTCAATAGAGGCTGATGAACTAAGGCCGGAACCGGGCAGGACTTCACTCGCTACGGCGGCCTTAAATCCGCCAATCCTATACCCGTGAGTTTGGAAACCGGCTGCGATGCCGCGTATAAGCGCGCTGGTTGTACCTGTTTCGGATTCGTCAATTTCTAAACAATCCAGACTGACGGAAAACATTTCCGGATACCCTTCAGAGCAGATATCAATAGTATCACCGCAGGCAGATGCACATGCAATAGAATGCAAGGTTATACCCGCGGCTATAACCAGTCCATTGTTATGGTCGGTATGGTTTCCGCTTATCTCAGTGCGGCCGGGTGCGCTGAAATACTGTACTTCATCATGCCCAAATTTATTAATATACATTTCAGTCAATACCGCGTACTTGTCAAAATCCATTTTGAGCCGTGTTATTTCTTCATTCATTGCTTTCTCTTCTAAACTATAATCGTAGTGTATTTTTCTTGTTGTTATTTTTGGGTTATATCGGTCAGGCAGAATCCATAGGATGCCGACCATTCCTGCCGCGGGTTAAGATAAATCAATCCCTCTTTGTTATTAAACGAATTGATATTTGCCGAGTATGGCTCTATGGCGATATACTTTCTTCCGGGAGGAGTATAGATAACAAGATAGTTATATTTGCCCACGCCGGACTCATGCCAGATAGATAACTTAGTCTGCAATACCTCGGATACAAGGTTTATTGTGTTAGCCTCGTTTTCCTGATTAAAACGGTAAACATTATCATACTCTTTTCCCGCCAAAGTAAAATCCTGCATGAAAGTTGAGTTCAGTTGTACCCTGCGGTTATCCGGAATGTTCACATTATCCAATTCAATTTTTTCACAAACATTTGCTTCGAGCTGCAAATTATCAATGCTGTCCCCGATGCAGTAATACGGGTGCCAGCCATCGGAGAACAACATGGCTTTACTTGACGTGTTCTTTATTAAAGTGGTAACAAGCACCGCCCCGTCCGTATCGAGTGAATACGTGACGGATATGGTAAAAGGAAACGGGTAACCGGGAAAAGTACCTTCTGAAGTATGAACCAAGGTAACCGATGCCCAATGTTTGTTAACTTCCTGCCCGGCGACGCGGAAAACCTTATCAAAAAGGAAACCGTGGCATGCATTGTTCTCCCCGGGATAATTTAAGGGCAGCTGAAAATCTTCGCCTTCAAATGCATAAGAACCTTTCGCGATGCGCCCCGCGAACGGGAAAAGTTTGGCATTGTTAAAACGATTGTCGTTAGTCGTCAGGTTGCTGCTGCTTAATTCACATAAAACCGGAATCAGGTTTTTTTTACTTAACAAATAAGCCGCGTTTAACCGCGCCCCAAGGGCAGGAATGATACTGATATATTCTCCGGTGATGCTGTTCTGTATAATTAATTCATCCAGCATTGCAGGTGAAAGACGCGATTGAATGACAAAGGTATCGGGCATAATTATTTCTCTATATAAACGATTTTTTTAATTGCTATTCCGGGTGCGTTGTTTTTAACTGACCCGGTTAATGGTATTGCAAATTGTATAGACTCCAGCCGGGGAGAATTGTTTTTAGCATTGATTGAAGCCGTTGAAAACCAGTACGGCATAAACAGGGGATAGGGCCTTGGCAGTAATGCATACCGGCAGGGTTCCGGTTCGCGTAAAACTACTTCATGTTCTGCAAACTCTGGGTTAACCGGTAGTTTTTCGACAAATGCACTGCCATCGTTAAAGATAAAACGTGCTTCCACTTCAAAAGGAGATGCAGATGTTGAGCTAAGCCCGATTTTAATTTTATCACCTTTATTGCAAGCCAAATTTTTTAAATAACCGCCGGTGTAAATTTGCATGGCAAGTTCGGGGAACGGTTCTTTAATTTTTTGAACGGAAAAGTGGGATGCTGCTTCACCACCCTGCGCGTACTGTAAGTCTGCAACAGTCTCAACATATTTCCAGATATTAGCAGTAATGATATTTTTAAAATCCCGTACCGGTTCAAAAACAACCGTGCCGCTGTTTCCGGGAAGTATCTTTAGCGCGTATGAATTGTTGCCGTTAAAATCCCATGCATCCGGTGCAGTGGTTTCTTTCCCCGGAAAGGTTAGCCATTCATTTCCGCTGTTTACCGATATGTAATAATTGATGAGCCCGTTTTCAGTAAGGTTTTCAGGTATCTGGTATTGAAAGGTTTTACCGTCTATAGTTTCCATACTGCTTTTCTGATACCCTCTCCAGCCTGACCGCTTGAGAAAAACAAAAACTTTTGCAGCCTCTGCCGGAGTGTACACGTCAGCGCTCACTATTAACTTTTTGTTTTGCCGGATTTCCGAAACCGTATTATTGCAAATTTCGGTTTCATCAAATTTTTCTATGATTCGGCTGTGTGCAGTAAATTCTGCTTTTGCAGGTAAAGCGGCTGCATGTCCGGGAACTGTATAGTTTTTATTGTTTGTAATGATATATCTCCCGGGCAACAAATCAACAGCACTATTAACAGCACTATACCGATTGCTGCCCTCGGCCGCGTCAAACACGGTAAAGTTCGAATCAATGCCGGGAAGAGAGAGGGACAGCCGATGCTTTTTCCACATCAGACTGCTAACCGGTTTTTGTAAACCATTCTTTCCGAATGGATCTGAAACAGGGACTGCATCCGGATAAATTTCAATTAGCCATTCATTGTCTTTTTGCCACTCAATAAAGTACGCACCGTTTCCCGAATATTGTACAACGGGTGAGTTTCCGCATCCCGCAATTTTTTTTAAGGACTCTGTATGCACGGGTATAACATCAGTGCTGTTGCTGTAATAATATTTTTCGCCTGAATTTAAAAGGCTGGTCAATTCGGGATAATTGAGGCTTGTATTGCCTAATACAATCGTGCTATCCGTAAATGTTTTTGCAGCAAGGGCAGGGGATTTGAATAACTCCGCTGCGATTAAAAAAGAAATTGCCTTCTGAGGAGTATAGTACAAGTTCAGAAAGTGTGTCGGGTATTCGGCATTATACTGCGCGATTGGTGTCGGGTCATAACAGAACATCGTTGCCCACTGCATACCTGCCTGCCTGAAACTATGTGCCATCGCGGGATACATAACAGGAGAGAGAATATCTGCCGCGTCAAACTCATAAACCATTTTGGCTTTCGCCGCTGTTTTCAGTGAATATTCGGGCAGCGGGTAAGAAGACACATGCGGCAAAAAATTTCCCTTCAGTTCGCTGTTTTTAACAAGTCCTGTCGGGTACCATTGAAATGATATGCCTTGAATATCCGCGTTGGCTACTCCGCACCATGCCTCTTTAAAAGGGTTCTCGCTGATGTTGAAAAACAGAGGTTTAGTTACCCCTTCATTCCTGACTGTTGTAACAAGTTGATTGATATAAGCAGTAACTGCCACTGAATCCTTAGGCAGGTTTGGTTCGTTAACCAACTCGAATGCAATTATTTTCTCTTCGTTTTTGTACTGCTTACCGGTTACAGCGTTTTTATGATTGACAAACTGCCGCATATAGTTTTTTTGTATTTCGAGTGCCTGCGGATTAGTTGACAACTCGATTTTGGAAAACCCTGATGAAAAACCGGGAGTATCCATGTCCGGTTCAGGCCAACCGGTGCCCCACCATGCAACCGGTGTCAGGATAATATAAATGTCATTTTCAATAAGGCGGGCAAGCAAATAGTCCAGCAGCTGCATGTGTTCGTTATCAAGCAGGTTGCCCTGCCTGTCAGAAACTTCACGATCCCAGACATGAATACGGAACGCATTAACGCCAAGCTGTTTCATTTGCCGTACATCCGGAAATGTTTTTTGCCTTGAGCGCCCTGTACGAAAAAGCGAAAGGTGCAGCGTAATTAACTCCAAAAAAGTAGGCAGGGATATTTGTGTCGGACCAGCGTATAACTCCCGTCTGGTCAACGGTAATCAGGCCTTGGCCTTGCTGCGCGTTTGTTGTCAATGCCAAACAGCATCCAACAAAAACATAGAATAATAATCGTTTCATTTTAATAAAACTGCCTTTAACGTTTCAATTTTGTTGGGGGATTTGCATTGAATATAATAGATTCCCGAGGGGACAATGTTTCCTGCATCATCCCTACCTGTCCAATCAGTTGAATAATTTCCGGGGTTCTGAAATTCATGTACCAAAGTGCTAAGTTTCTGGCCTGCAACGTTATAGATGGTTACTTCGATGAATCCGGCAGCCGGTAGATAATATGATATACGTGTTGAGTTGTTGAACGGGTTAGGATAGTTCTGTATCAGCCTAAACCCACCCGTTTCTACAGGGGCATTGTCTTCAACACCAACAATTGGCTGATTATCGAAATTAACCCAGTAAATAGTTGTATCGGCTTGCGGGACGGTAAATGTCCGGTTGCTAATACTGTTCTCCCAGCCGTTTCCGGTATCACCTTCGATAAAAAACTTGTACGGCTGCTCCATTCCTGATAAGGATACGGGATAATATGCCGTGCCTGACCAGAATGCCCCATTGCGGATACTGTACTGTTCCCTGACGAGTATAGGCCGCGTATTATCCCAGGCCATTATGTTGATATTGTTAACTGCTCCCCCCCTGACACCGACCGGGCCGTTGTTTGCTGGATTAAACCTGCCGGTGGAGGTTACACCCGCCATGCTGACTTTCAGGAAAACTGCAACGGAATCAGTTTTGTGGATAAAAGGCCGCCAGAATTGGGTTACAGAGGTCCCGGCGGGATTGTAGTACTCAATATCGATAATGGTATCATTGGTTCCTGCGATAAATTTTCTATAATTACCGGCTATGGAGTCATAAGGGGTAACAGGCCCCTCCCAGCCAAGCCTGACAAATGTCGGAACCGTTTTACTGTGTCCGGTCCAATACTTGTACTGCATTTCCAAACCCGGCTTAATGCGTACAGTTTTCTGCCAATAATCGCCCGAAGTGTTTTGCATGATAAGGCCGGAATTTTCATCCCACTTTAATTGTTCGCCACTTGCAAGCACATCCGGGCCATTAATTATTTCACCACGGATTTGCACAAAGTCAGTTGGTTTTAAAGTGTCGCCATGTGCCGCAGTGTTTAACCTGAATGTTACCCTTATTGCACCGGATGTATCTGCCGGTTGAAAAGCAGCGAGTGAACTGAGGGCATTATTAGAAAAATCAAACGTTGCAAGGTTTTCCCACGGTGAACCAATAGGCGAAACGGAAATGTACTCCGGTGCCCAGTAAAAAACGCCGCCGCCTTTACCATTGGGAATATTTTTAACGGCCTTCATAACATCATACAAAAAATTGTACTGACCATCCACTGTCGCGGGGTAGCCTGAATGCAACTGCGATGCGGTGCCGACAATGTTTGTTACATTGTCATCTGACCCGAGTGTAAATGGATACGCGGTTTCTGCGACAATAATCTTTTTACCATATCGTTCATATTCTGTGTTAACTTGGCTAATGTGCCGTGCCACCAGGGATAGAAAGACAGCCCGATATAGTCATACTGCACCTGATACGTGTTCATATTATCATAGAACCACCGTGATGCGGCATTGTCTCCACCCCGGTCGATATGAATCATCACCGGTATGGTTGAATCGGGCACAGCCGCGGTTATCGCGGTTTTAGCTTTTTTTAATAGTCCGGTAAACTGCTGCCACTGTGTTGTAGTATTGTATGTACCGCCAATCTTGCCTTCGGGCCATAAAAAACCGCCGGTTATTTCATTGCCGATTTGTACCATATCAGGCAGGGCATTGTTATCACGGAAAACCTGCATAACGGAAAAAGTATAAGCATAAATGCTATCGAGCAGGCCATTGTACGAAAGCGATGACCATGCTGCAGGTTTTGTCTGCTGCCCCGGATCAGCCCACCAATCGGAATAGTGTATATCAAGTAAAAATTTCATTCCTTTTTGCTTGATTCTTTTTGCAAAATTTAAGGTGCTTTGCAGGCCGCAATATCCGTTAGCGGGCGTATGCCACAGGCGGAGCCGGACATAGTCGGCTCCGTTACTGCGGAAAATTTCAACGGGATCGGTTTGTATCCCATTCATCCTGTACTGGCCGCCGAGTGATTCAATCTCGGGGATAAAAGAAATATCGACACCGCGGATGATACCGGTAGATTGTGCAAATGCCGTTGTAAAAACAGACAGTGAAAAATACAGGATGATGAGATATTTATTCATTATTTGAGCATTACCATTTTAATTGTTTTGTGTAATTCACCGGCCCGGATAGCCATCAGGTAAACACCGCTTGCAACTTTATTGCCTTGTGGTCCCGTACCATTCCAAACTATTTCATGAGTGCCGGATTGTTGTTCATTGTCGGCGAGTGTTTTAACCAAACTGCCGTTGACATCAAAGATATGAATCTTTACTAAAACCTTCGAGGGAATAGTGTAGCGTATTACCGTTGATGGGTTAAACGGATTGGGATAGTTTTGTTCTACGGCAAATCCCGTTGCTACGCCAGTATTGCTCTCAACGGTGGTAAGTAAATCAGGCGGTACTTCAACCGTTAAGTTTGCGGCTCTCCATGGTACAACCGGAAATTCATACGAAGAACCCCACACAAGAGGGTTATATCCGGTTGGACGGATATACTGATAATATCTTCTGCCCGACTGTACGCCACCGCCGTTCCAAACTTCTCCGGTAGTAGATGTATAAACGATGCGGTAAGCTGCCTGATAACAGTAGGGAGGGGTAAGTGCCATTGACCCGGTATAAATCATATCGCCATCAGGATCAGTCAGTGTAATTCTGTTGTCGGTACCCCACATGGTTTTACCCTGTGTGATAGCTAAAATCGAGCCGTCAAACTGTACATAAACCGTGTCAATTCCCGGCCTGAATAAGGTATTCGCAGCGTTACTATCAAGCCGTGCAGCGTTTGTCATGTTAACCTTGAATACAACATTCATCGGGGTTGTAATAACGCCCTGAGGCGGAATGCTGTTAAAAAATTGCTGTGCGTATCCAAAATCGCCTGTCGGGCTTTGCTGGGTCTGATCCGTGAAGATATAGTGTCTGTCCGCACCTCCGGTTACACCGGGCTCTTCCCATCCGTCATCTAACCGGAGCGCAGGAATAAAATGAATGCTCCCGGTATCAACTCTCGAAGTGTCCCATTGGATATAATACTTGTAAATCATATCCTCACCAACATACTTTGTGAATGTCTGCTGGCCAACCCATTCCTGCAATGCAGGCACAAAAGTCATCGGAATACCATCTGTTGCCACTACCCATCCATTGGGGCCAAGAATCATCACTTTATCACCCAGGCCCCTGTCAAACAGGTGCATGCCTTCCAGAGCTTCCAGTTTTAACCGCCATGATAAGGTGGCAGTTACTTGTGTGCCGCTAAATGGCTTCAAGTCCTGAAAATATCTCCATGGTAATGTGGTGTCACCGGTGATATTTATTAAATTATTCGAATACAAAAACGTTCTGTCGGATATGCCCTCTTCCCAACGGCTGGTGCGCTGAATAACATATTTATACTTTTGGGTTTGACCCGCAGTTACCGCGCTTTTGGGGATATAAACTACTCCGGAGAAAAATGAGCCATTATTAACACTGCCAGCTTCGCGCGAAAGCAGTACGCGGCTTGTGTCCCATGAGAACGGACCGTCACCGCGAACGCCAACCTGTCCGCTTGTATCGGGATTAAAAACCCCCGACTACTGTGCTTTTTCAGTCTCATTGCCGTTGTAGAATTGCAGGTTTAGAACTGTATCGGTGTTCCCGGCAATAAACTGCCGGTTCCCGCCGCCTGCAGCAGAAGTGAGGGGGCCTTCCCAGCCAGTCCAGAAAAAAGTTCCGGTTGTTGCATTGAATCCCGTCCAGAATTTGTATTTGACCACGGTTCCGGGATTCATCTTAAATTTACATTCCCAGTAATCACCACCTTTGTTTTGCATAATCAACCCTGAAGCCTGATCCCAGGTAATGGCAGGTATAACGGTTGATGTGGCTTCTCCTCTGATCTGCACAAAATGTGTCGGGCGAAGTGTATCCCTGTTTGTTGCAGTATTAAGTCTCATGGTAACATTAATCTGCGCTTCAAGCTGAGTGATACCCAGCAAGAAAACTAACGAGAGGCATAAACGTAGAACTCTGTGCTCCATACTGTACTCCTTTGTTAATGTGTTTGTAAATAAATAGAAAATCGTGTAACACCACCGAGGTGTTTATATTTCTGAAATGAAAAATCTGAACTAACGGAAAGTTCACCGAACAAATTGATGTTCTTCAACCCTGCGCCAAATGTCAGACCGGTTTCAGATTCAGGCAGGAATAAATCATTATATCCTGCACGGATTAAAAACATCTCTTTGAATACGGCAAATTCAAGACCAAGATTAACACTCTGCGCGTTATCATTTGGGTTTACCCCTTCTATATCAAAGGTTAACCGGTAATCCGGCACATCAATAAATTCACCGGAAATACCAATCCTCATAATTAATGGCATTTCAAACTCATCAGTCTGTAACCTGCCGATAATACTTTGGTTATTTCCTTCCTGTCCCGGAGCAATGTCCACGCGGACGTTCAGGTCTTCGCCATCCATTTTCATTTTTGTCCCGAAATTTGAAATTGCCGCGCCGATTCGAACGCCGTAAAAAGGGCTTTTATACAGGGTGCCAATATCGCAGGCAAACCCTGACGCGGAAGAGTGATAAATTTTTTGCAGTACATATTTACCGGTTGCGCCAATTGAAAACTGGTCAGTTAGTTTTCTGCCGTAACTTAATCCAAAACAATAATCGGCAGCGTTAAAAGTCTCCGATGAGCCCATTTGTTCCGCCGGTGTGGTAACAAGCATGTCCGGTGTACTTAACGAGGTAACACTGATACCCCAATTCCCAACATCTTCAATCGGAATGACCAATCCGGCAAAATTAAATTTCAAATCCGCCAGCCAGTTGGCATGGTCGAATACTGCCGTGTAAGCGTTCGCAAAACTGAGACCTGCAGGGTTCCAGTATAGTGCCGAAGCATCCGGTGTAATGGCAGTTGCTGCCAGTCCCATACCTGCGGCACGTGCTGAAACCGGGATACGTAAAAAAGCCGCGGCAGTTGTTCCAACTTTACGTGTGGTTTGAGTATATGATTGCATGCTGAGCAGGGCAGCCGTCATAATTGTTAAAACAAGGAATTTTACTGTGTGTTGTACTTTCATTTTTATACTCATTTGATTACCGCGAATGTACCTTTTTTGCTGCCGGCGCCGGGTGCATCCACGTGATAGATGTACACACCGTAGGCTATCTCGTATTTTTCGCTGCTTAAAACGTCCCAGACTTCCGTTCCGTTTTCATTAATGCTTTTATGCTCTATCGTTTTTATTAATACGCCGCTGACGTTGTAAATACGGATGGTGCATTCGGCTGGTAAATTGATAAAATGTATTTCCCGTGGACCCCGGCCGCTGGTATAAGTATTCCTCGGTTCCCATGTTTCCGAAGCGATATACGGATTGGGAACAACACGGATATTATCCAACTGTTCTTTTGCAATACTCCCTGAGACTGCCGAACCTTTCAGCGAAAATTCGTATATGTCCGATGATAAAAACGGTTTTTTCAGATTGATGCGAAGGGTATCTCCGGCAGCAGGATTACGGCTGCCGGATTTTTTGTTCAGCAAAAGCTGCCAGGTAAAAGCAAGTTTACCTTTGTTGTCAGTTTCAAGGAAATATATTGCATCAACCATATTTGAGTTTGTCGCATTAATGGAAAATTTCCCATCGTTGCCATCCACTTCGGCAAAAGCAAATTTTATAAACTTCTTTTCCGTTACGTTGTAAATTTTAAAGTTAACTTGCTTGGCGGGCAGCGGTATAAATCCAACAAGTGTATCGTATGAGGTTTCCATCCCGACATCACCGAAGCTGATGATATAATCATTTGGGCGCTGCATGCCGTTAATACTGAGAAATACCATTTTTTCAAAGTTAAAGGAGTAAACATCGGTTGAATTCCATCTGGTATTCAGGGGGTCAATTTGCACTGTGCTTTCATTTTCGAAATTAAGCCTGAATCCCTGAGTAGTAATCCGTGACTTGTTCGGAGCTAAACTGGTATCTTCACCAATAAGTGTCACACCGGTGGATTTGTTTTGTAATGTATAAGACTTTGTGGTAAGGATTTCCGTGTCTTTATTAACTTTTATGGTTGTGTCTTTAAAGGACACCCTATATGTTTCTCCTTGCCGTAGAGCAGTTGGATCGACAATCGAAACCCAGGCTTTTCCGGTTGCGCCGCCCTGTATATGCTCAAATTTTTCCACTTCCGGTGGAACGTAACCCGCGGCAACTGCAGTAGGGCGTGTTATAACGACATTGCTGCTCATTTTTACTTTTCCCGAATTATCGACATCCAGCCGGATAGGAGTTTCTGTCGGGGGAATTTTACCCGCAGTGTACCCGAAGTCGTATGCGGTTACCGCATAATAATAGGTTTGCCCGTTGGTAACATCTTTATCAATATATTGATGTTCAAGACCCGTATCATCACCAAGATAAAACAACACACCATTAATATCTACCGGATGCAAGCCCTTCACGCCGTCGTTCAAGTCAAACTGCGCAATTGGCTTTAACAGTGTTTTAACACCATATGCGTCAGTAATCACTTTAGCATCCAGGAAGGCCGCATCGGTCGCACGGTAAATGCGGTATCCCTCAAAATCTTTCGCGTTACCGCCTATTTTATTGATATAGCGGTCAAAGGATTGCTCGGCGATATTATCCCAGTATAACGTTACCTGCCCATCTCCCGGAACTGCCTTGGCTGTAACCTGTAATGGGGCCTGGGCAAACTGATAGTCTGCAGCATAAGCCAATTCAGACTGCCGCAGTTTTTCACGG
>JACPGF010000394.1 GCA_016182615.1 Ignavibacteriales bacterium | reverse complement strand
CTAACCGAGAATCTTGCAGGCTTCATTGGAAATTCACCAACCTGTAGTCGGGAGAAATTAAGTATTTTATCGACTGTGCTCATTAACCGGCGCGAAGAAGTATCAATTGATGAAAAAAATAATTTTTCATCTGGTCCGGTGCTATCTGCAAATATGGATTCGATAATGCTAGTCATCCCAAGAATACCATTGAGTGGCGTTCGAATTTCATGCGAAATATTGGCTATAAAAGCATCTTTCAGATTATTTGCTGCCTCTGCCTTCATTTTTGCATCAATAAGGCTTTTTTCAAGTTCTTTCCGCTCAGTTATATCCTCTTTAATTGCAAGATAGTGAGAAAATTTTCCGCTCGTGTCTTTTATAGGCGAGATAGATACAAATTCCCAGTATAATTCGCCGTTTTTCTTTTTATTGGCAAGTTCACCTCTCCACTCGATTCCCGTGCTAATTGTTTTCCATAACTGCTCATAGATACTTTTGGGTAGTATGCCCGAATTAATAATTCGGGGATTTTTACCGATGATTTCTTCTTTTGAGAAACCCGATGTTTCAATCGCTTTAGCATTCACATATTCGATATTTCCGGCGAGATCCGTGATGATAATTGAAGCTGGGCTCTGCTCAACGGCACGTGATAGTATGGCGATTTCATCTTCACTTTTTTTCCTTTCACTGATATCACGCACAATTAATTGTACACCTGCTTTCTTATCGAAGACAACGGGAATTGCCCGAACCTCAACATCAACTACTGTTCCATCTAAACGTATAAATTTTTCCTCTGCAACGGGCAATTCTTTACCATCCACCGTCATTTTAAGCATCCGTGATTTAACGAGTTCCCTGGAATCCGGATGAACAAAGTCAAGCACATTCATTCCAATCAAATCGTCAATGCTTGAAGCACGCATCAACCTGAGGCTGGCGTTATTTGTAAAAACTACTTTTCCTGCAATATAAATCGCGATGGCATCCGGTGATCCTTGTACAAGGCCGCGGTATTTTTCCTCGCTTTCACGGAGCAATTCCTCGTGTTGTTTTAGCACAGATAAATCGATGATAAATGCCAAGGTAAGCGGCCCGTCGGCAAATAGTATTCTATTCAGAGAAGCCCAAAATGGGAACTCGCTGCCATCGGCCCGGAGTCCTGTGGTTTCATAGCTTTGTTCAACAGGTTCACCGGCGGCACGTTTTTTTATATTTGCAAGGATATCGGCTCTGCATCGCGGGGCAATCTGATCAAGCAAGGACTTACCTATAATTTGCTCAGCGTGGGTGTAACCAAACAATTTGAGATATGCGGGATTGGCTCCTGTAGTTATACCATCGCTTGAAAAACCGATTCCAACCGGTGAATGTTCTATAATCATCCGTAGGCGTTCTTCATTTTCTCTCAGTTTTAATTCGGCCTGTAAGCGTTCAGTAATGTCTATGGTGTACCCCGCAAGATAGAGAGTTTTCCCTTTATGGATAATCGGGAATTTTATTGTGGTGTAATCCCGCCCGTTAAAATGTTCCTCGAGAACCAGCCGTTTTCCATCTTTCAAAACCTGCATGTCTTCACTCTTCATCTGCTTACCAAGAGCCCCGGGGAAAAGCTCTTCCATATCCTTATAAATAATATCATTTAAAGGTTTATGGAGCAATTGCGAAAAATTAGAACTTAACCGTATCGCTCGGCCTTTTTCATCTTTAATAATAACGAATACAGGGCTGTGCTTTAGAAATTGCGAAAAAATTTCTTCACTCTCCAGCAGTGCTTCTTCGGCATTTTTTTGCTCGGTGATATCGGAAAGGGAAGTGACACGTGCTACTTTACCGTTATAGTTCATTTTCCTGCCGCGCAGCATGCAGGGAAATGTACTTCCATCTTTACGCAGAGCGGTTGCTTCATAGGGTTCTTCGCAACCCGAGAGTATTTTATCTTTAACTTTTTCACGGTCTTCCGGAATTATCCAATCTGTTGCGCGGCGGCCCAATGCTGCTTCTGATGAATAGCCAAACATTTTTTCGGCAGTAAGGTTCTGTTCAACGCATACACCTTGCTCAGTGATAAAAATCGCCTCGAATGTCGCTTCGCTTAGTCTGCGGTATTTCTCTTTACTTTCCCGCAGAGCATCTTCTGCTATTTTACGGGAGGTAATATCTTGAACAGCCCCAAAAACTCTCTTCCCTGTAGCTCCGGCAGGCTCACTAGCACATTCCATCTTGTTGACGATATAATGGATACTACCGTTTTTATCAACAAGTCTAAACTCATCTTCTGAAGTATCACCTATTTTCAAGTTGACAAGAATTTCTGTGATTTTTTGCCGGTCTTCATCATGCGCGGTAAACAACCAGCATTTATTACGCTGCAGATCATTCTCGGAAAACCCGGTAATTGAGTAAAACGCATCAGATATCCAATCGACAACATATCGCTCGCCGGTATGAATGCAAGAATACGCGAAATCTGTACTCAGCCGCGATATATCCCGGTACCTCGTTTCTGATTTTCTTAACGAATCCTCAGCCATTTTGTTTTCGGCAATATCCCAAGTTGTATCGGCAAACTGTGATAACAATTTAACATCATCTTCATTGTATTCTGTCAGTTTATTGCCAACCCCCAGTAATGCAACAATTTTATTCTCTCGAAAAACAGGAACAACCAGTTCACGTATAACAACAGTATGTCCTTCAGGCATCCCCTTTTTATTTGTTAAAGCTGAATAACTATTATGGATAACAGGGAGCCTTGTGATAGCACATTCGGCCCATACTCCGGCTGCCGAAACCTTAGAATGCATTCCTCTGCCTTTTGCATTGCACATATTGGCAATAGTATTTGTTGACCAGGCTTGCATAGAAAGTGTTTCCTGATCCTCGAGAAGGAAGTGGTAAAAACCTATTTTACTGTTTGTAAGTAACTCCGCCTCGTCAAGTGTCTTCTGTAAAACCTCAAAAAGTGAATGCTGTGGTGCAAATTCTAAAACTGTATTTCTGGCCCTGAAGATATTCTCCGATTGTGTTTTTTCGGTTATATCCTGTGCAATAAGTAAAACTTTATCCGGAGTTTTTTCTTCATCAACCAGTAACCGGGCCTTTTGATCGAGAAGTTTTACGGCTCCGTTTTTACAGATTACTTTTACAGTAACATGAGCTTCATGAATACCGCTTGCCAGAGATTGATGGTAAACTTCTTGCAGTGTTTTTCTTTCTTCCGGAACAACCAAGTCGAAACAAATCCTTCCGATAGTCTCCTCCACGGAATATCCCAGAATGTCATAGAATGATTTGTTGCAAAACAAATACTTTCCCTGCAGGTCAACCAGTGCAATCATGTCAAATACATTCTCCGTTATCGACCGGTACCGTGCTTCACTGGTAAGTAATTGTTCTTCGGTTCTCTTGCTGTCGGTTATATCAAGGCATGTTGCGAACGATCCGCTTACAATGCCATTACTAAATACCGGGGTGGCATTCAAAAGCAGCAGTATTTTTTCCCCGGATTTTTTAATCATCTCAATAGTATATTGTTCACTTTTACCGAATTGCCGCTCCAGATTTTTCTGGAGGATTTTTTCTTTATCTGCGGGGGTGAGTAGAATGTCAGACCCTACTTTACCGAGCAATTCTTCCTTTTGATAACCAAGCATCGAACAGAATTTGAACAGAATTTCGGGTTGGCAAAAACGATAACATCATCATTGTCAACCTCGAGAAGCCCCTCCTGCATAGATTCAATGAGTCTCCTGTATTGGGCTTCGCTTTGGCGGAGCTCAGTTTCGGCAAGCTCGCGCTCAAGTTCTCCGGCAGCCCTGATTGCAATAAGTTTCAAGAGAGTTTCATTAAGTTCCAGATTTTTAATCGGCTTCCTTCCTATTGCCGCGATCAATCCAATCGGGGAACCGGAGCTGTTCCATAAGGTTGCACCGATGTAGCTTTCTGCAGCCATATCCTGCAGAATTGTATCATTGGGAAAAAGGTGCCGAACATTCCGGGGAAAACAACATACAGTATTGCCAACAACTTTGCCGCATGGTGTATCATGCAGTGTATATTGAACATTATCCTCAAAGTTCCCATCAAAGTAAACAGCTATGGTATTTGCTTGTAATAAATTGCCCTGTAATATATCAATGCATATATAGTCAAATCCCAGACTTTCTGCTATAAATCGCGCAAGTGACTGGAAATAACTCTCGTTCTTCCTGAGGAAACTACCGTGAAGCAAACTCAACTGCGTTTGCTCAATACGTTTCCTTTCGGTAATAGTATTAAAAAAACAGAGAAGGTGTTCTTCATTAGCCTTGTAAACAATTTTAATTTCAAAATCCACTAATGTGCCGTCGGAACATTTGTGCCGGGATTCAAATCGGTCAAAACCATTTGCCACAATTTTTTTTATGCGCAAATAGATATCCTCGGGTGTATCTATCGCCTCAAGTTCTATAAGTCCAAGCTGGTAAACCTCTTCAGCAGTGTAACCGGTTACAGCTAGATATGCATCATTAACATCAAGAATTTTGCCATTTAAATCGATGAGCATAAAACCATCGATTGAAGATTGGAAAAGAAGTTGATAACGGCTTTCCGCTAAACTTAATGCTGACGGGGTTCTTAAAGATGAAGGGGATAAGGATGTACGCTTCTGCAAAACTTGTTGTAAAGCATCATGATATTCTGCGGGGCTAAATGGAGAAAACAGTAAAACAACAGATGGAAAAAATTGAATTTGCCTGAGAATTGTGTTGTTACAAATTTGAGAAATAACTACAACAGGGAGGTGATGAGTATTTTGTAATTCGGAAATAGCTGCAATCGCCGTATCCGGATTTTCAATATCTAATTCAATGATGGCGATATCATATTGTTCTAGTGCGGCTTTACTAATTACATCCTGAATCGGTACCTTATGAGCAACTATTTTATAGGGAATGGAGCCTTCAGGTTTTTTGTATGATAAATCAACCGGCAACTCCATGTTAACAAGTAAAGCTCTCACCATAGCAGCATCACTATAGGCATCGTCATTCATTCTTTTTCTCTACAGTATATTTCGCAATCAGCCTGGATAAACCCGGGCAGCCTTCCATCACACGCAGAAACGTATATACTATAAACTTGTATTTACGTTTAATAGTGAATATACAAGGAATAATATCCGGTTAATCCTTTAAAGATTATCGTTAAAATACAGATTTTTGTTTACATCAAAAAAAGGAAGACACAATCGGCCGGGATGAAGTTTTTGCAGGGAGCAGAAAGTACAATTCTGCTTTTCTTGATTCTTCAACAATTAAAATATTATCAAAACTATAAAAATGCTTCTCATATTAATAAACGGTTATGTAGTAATTGAATGGTAAGATGCCTCTCTCAGCCTGTCTTAAACAATTAAGATGAATTGATAACAAAAAAATCACAATTTATGACCCTTTGTGCGATAAAAATGCACGGGTTTACAACAAAAAATATGGTGTTCGTGGCATATTATTTGTATAATATAAATTTAACGTTTTGTCGATTTCGCACCCTGAGGATTTTTGGCACCGCGAAACATGGAATGAATAACAGTGAGAGAGGTTACAGATTTATGTCCTGTATAAAATTTTCAATAATTATTATTGTCTTTATGGCGATGTTTTCGGCATGTAAAAAGGATTCCAACCCTGCTGAAAATGGGACACCGCCAACACCGGTGCAAACGAAGAGTCTTAAAAGGGGTATAGCATTTGATTTAACTACTCCAGCCGATATGAATGCAATCTCCAAAGGTGTCAGCTGGTGGTATAACTGGGCAATACTTCCCAAAGCACCCGCAAATTACAACCAAACATACGCGATGGATTTTATACCCATGTTGTGGGGTGGTAACACCAGTGCAAATGATATGTTGATTGTGAAAAATTTTATTCTGGCACATGCAGAAGTTCAATACTTACTTGTTATGAATGAACCGAATCTAACAGACCAAGCTAACCGGACGCCTGCTCAAGCTGCTTCTGATTGGCTGAAATACGAACAAGTTATCTCGGATTTAGCAGCAAAAGGCAGGACGGTCTATCTTGTTGGTCCTGCAATGAATTGGGGTACAATGTCCGGATATGCGAATCCGGTTACGTGGCTTGATGCATTTTATACTGCCTACAAAAATGGCAATAATGGCCGGGAGCCAAAAATTGATTATCTCGCATTTCACTGGTACGACTACGGCTTAGCTTCACAGTTGGATGCACTAAAAAAATATGGCAAAAAAATCTGGATAACAGAGATGGCAAACTGGAATGCCCAGATAAATTCATACGCCAAGCAAGAGGTGCAAATGAAAGAGATGGTAAATATTTGTGAAACAAGGACTGATGTTTTCCGGTATGCGTGGTTTTACGGGAGAGGCGGACTACCGGATACCAAATTTACCTACCTGTTTAATCAGGCAGACGGGCAGCTTTCGGAGCTGGGAGTGTATTATATTAGTCTGCCGTATAGCAAATAAAATAGATAGTAAACCTTTGGGTAAGGAAAATAGGTTACTGCCCAGCTTAGGTAAAATAATATTGAGTTTGTGCGTTTAACTAAAATTAGCAGTTTAAGAACTACAGAAAAATTTTTATTACCTAAGCTCGGACTTTAAACTGAGGTTTAAATAAACAACAAGCATCAGGCTTAAGCCATTAATTTTTACTTGTTACTACTCAGTTGAGAATCAAAAACACCGATGATCTTAATAAAATTTTGTTCATAGTCCCAGCGGGACGAAAGTATCGTAGAAAAATTATCATCTAATGTTCATAAAGACCCAACGGGACGACATTAAATTAAATATTTGCTATTTATCATTCTCCAAACAATAATTTCGTCCCGCTGGGACTTTGAATTTGTTTTTTTTACTCTGCAACTTTACCTGCCGGTTAGGCAGACTTAATTTCCTGCCTCTGGCAGTATGAAAATATTCACACACTGAGTAGTTACAGAACGTGTTTATTTATCGTAATATCCTCTAATGCCTAAGTCGTGCACCCCAAATGGCTCAGGCAATTGCTATTCTTTGCAAATAAGGTTATTTTACCTAACGAATTTATAAGGTAACTGTTTAATGAATCGTACCGTATCAAGTATTCTTCTTTTTGTTGCACTCATTGCTGCCACTATACTTCTTGATTATCTTTTTCACTTGTTTAATCTTGCTTATATTGGCCGCTATATGGGGTTGGCTGGTACGCTGTTGATTATGCTTTCGTTTCAATACTCATTAAAGAAATGGAAAATTATTCAATCGGGCAATGCGAAAAGATTATTAGGTTATCACGAGGTGCTTGGCTGGGTAGGTGCGTTGTTTATCATGGTTCATGGTGGTATTCATTTTAACGCTATTATCCCCTGGGTAGCCGCAATTGCGATGATTATTGTTGTTGCCAGCGGCTTAACGGGTAAATATCTTTTGCAGGAAGCTAAAAACGGGCTTAGTGCAAAGCGGGAGGAACTGAAATTGCAGGGTAAAGGGCAGCTTGAAATTGAAAGGGAAATCGAGATGCTTGCACTTATGGTAAGTACCATGAAAAAATGGAGAAAAGTACATATGCCTTTGACCATGTTATTCTTTGCAACCGCGCTTATCCATGTTATTGTAACACTTTTATTTTGGCGGTGGTAATGCAAAGAACACTCATCTTTTTTATTGTATTACTTTGCATTGGAATTACACTTTCCTTTATTTATCCGTACTATATGCTTAACCCGGGAACTCTTACCAGCGGACATGCTTCACTCAAATCCGATTGTATGGCCTGTCATACCATTTTGCAAAATACTCCGGATGAAAAATGTATCAAATGCCATGTAATTACTTCTATCGGCAAAAACAGAGTAGATGGCCAGCCTGCACTAAAAGTGAACCCCAGAACCAGCATCATACACGGGGAGATTACTGCTCCTTGCATTTCGTGTCACTCGGAACATTACGGGAAAGCAGTCGATAAATCATTTCAACACTTTTCCCATTCATATCTTAAAGTAACTGCCCTGCATTCCTGTATCAATTGTCATAGCTTCCAGAAACCTTCAACTGAAATTCACACGAGGTTTTTAAAAGACTGCAAAGAATGCCATTCATTAGATAGTTGGAAATTAGCGTATTTTAATCATGCAGCTTTAGGTGATAGTATTAACAACTGCAATTCCTGCCATGCTAAAGACACTCCAAGTGATGAAATGCATTCATCTTTAAAGACTGGGGTAACCTGTAAACAATGCCATAGCTTCGAAA
>JACPGF010000055.1 GCA_016182615.1 Ignavibacteriales bacterium | reverse complement strand
GAATGTACTACACCGAAGAAGGCCTTGTGATGAAGCGCTATTACGTGCATGATGGTATGGGTGCCTCGCTGCTTAAAAAGAAAGGCATCATGACCGGGCTGATTTCCACGGACATCTCACCTATCGGCCGCATACGGGGCGAGAAGCTGAATTTTGATTTTATTTATACCGGCCTTTGGGATAAACCGCAAGCATTAGATGAGATTTGTGAAAAAACCGGTTTCACATGCGAGAACATTGCGTTTATCGGTGATGATGTTAATGATATTGCGATTTTACAAAAAGCCGGATTTAGTGCTGCGCCTGCAAATGCTATGGACTCTGTAAAAAAAATTGTCGACTATATATGCAAAAGAAACGGCGGCAAAGGTGCTTACCGTGAAGTTGCAGAGCTATTATTAGAATATTCGCTTTAATTCATCATTAAAATACTTTTGCTATGAAAAAAATACTTTTCGCACTGTTCATGCTGTTCACGGGCATCAGCTTACAAGCCCAGCAAGCCGCTTTAGATAACCTTGATGCTGTTATTGAACAAGGAAATTTTAAACTGGCAGAGCATCTTATCGACTCGTTGAAAACAGTAAAAGGAATTCCTAAGGCTATAAAGAGTGAAATTGCTTTCCGCAAAGACCGGATGGAACGCATCCTAAAGGAATACACGAAAACGGAAGCCTCTGTTCTTGAGTATATTCAAAAATATATTCCCGAGGCCACAAGCAAAGATTTGCGTGGGTGGGAAAGTAAGAAGCAACTTGAAATGAAGGTAATTAATGGCGAGCGGAAGTATTTTGACAATGCCGCCAGAAATCTGTTCAGGCTGGATCCCGCGGCCAAGGAGCGGATGGAAAAAGTGAACGGTAAACCGCAGGATAAATTGAGTGATTTTCTTTCGGTTGAGCTGCCCGCAATCGTGGACTCCTTCCAAAAACAAGGTGCAAAACTTTTAAACCCTGTTACCATTGATTTAAATTACACTTTAACTGTGCCAATGGCTAACGTGAAGGATGCATCGGTTATCCGTGTATGGCTCCCCTTCCCGCGCGCGGGGCACGCCCGGCAGATTTATATTGAAAACAAAAGTAGCAACAACGGCAAACTTGCACCTGCGAAGGCTCTGCATTCTACCTTATACCTTGAAGGAGTGCCAACAAAAGATTCAGCAGCTATTTTTTCTATGGCCTCACGTTACAGGGCATATGCGGAATACAACAACATTAATTTCGACACGGTTACTTTTTCAAAGGTTAGAAAAAAACTGCAGAAGTATGTAAGAGAAGAATTGCCGCACATACGGTTTACCAACGAGCTGAAATCGCTCTCCGAAAAAATTGTTGGCACCGAGAAACATAAAGGCAAAATTGCAAAATTGATTTTTCAATGGATTAGCGACAATATTCCATGGGCAAGTGCCCGTGAATACTCAACGATTCCCAATATCAGCACGTATTGTATTAACGAAGGACATGGTGACTGCGGTATTCAATCATTGCTGTTTATTACATTGTGCAGGTACAATGGCATTCCTGCAAAATGGCAGAGCGGCTGGATGCTGCACTCGGGCTCGTTAAACCTGCATGACTGGAGCGAAGTATTTGTGGAGGGTAAAGGATGGGTTCCGGTTGATCAGTCATTCGGCTTGCAGCCTTCGGATAATGAAAAGGTAAAATGGTTTTATCTTGGCAACACCGATGCATATCATTTGATAGTCAACGATGCAATATCTGCACCGTTCACACCGAAGAAAAAATTCCCGCGGAGCGAAACCGTCGATTTTCAGCGTGGAGAGGTTGAAACCAACAAAGCGAACTTGTATTTTGATGAGTGGGATTATCATATGGAAGTGAAGTATAACAAGTAATTCTATTAAAAAAGGGCTGTGCAAACAGCCCTTTTTTTTGCCCATTTAACCCGAATTATTCATTTGAATTGCAAGTTTGCAGTAAGTCATTTAACGACGATAAGTTGCGACCTCACCCCCGCCCTCTCCTTCGTAAGGCGAGGGAGCCCTAACCCAACTTCGACAGTTTGGAAGTAAAAAGTGTGAAAATGTGTTAAATTCAAACAAAACAGGTCAAAATGCTTCACTACAAAATTTGATTTATTTGCACCCTTGCGGGCAATTGGAGCTTAAGTTTTTGCAGTAAAAG
>JACPGF010000424.1 GCA_016182615.1 Ignavibacteriales bacterium | reverse complement strand
TGGCTCCTGATATAATCAATAATGTTGTTATAACCTTTAATGGCAGCCAAACTTACAAATCCGGATCGGAAATATCTTTTATCCTCAACTTTCGTACAGAAAATGCTCTTCTGCCAGAATGTGTACCCGAAAGATGCCAATAATCAGATTTGTTCCACCACTGTGTTTCAAATTCCACTCCGGTATTTGTCTTTATCCATAAGGTGTTGCCCGGCAGTAAAGCTGCATCTTCAACAACAGTATCCAAAAATAAGTTATTGTTAATTTCAGCCATTTCTTCAGGGGGATAACCGCTAAAGGATTTATTAAAAGTTACTATGCTCATAGCTGAATTTACCGATAAAAAGAAATCTCCAACTTTCAATTCTGAATTAGGAAAGCCGGGAGGCAGGTGAATTTTACCAAAATGGAAAAAGGCTATTTTATCTGCAAATTTAACCAAACTAAATGGTTCACCTTTAAGACAGTTGACTATAAATTCAAGATTTCTTCTATTCCTCGATGAGGCCATATTGTTTACCTTTTTTTATAAAATTGCTCAAATCCGTTATCTCGTAAGTACCTTACAATTGCCTTGGTATTTTCCAAACCCTTTCCTGTAATCCAAAAATGAGCAACACCTCTAATATCATCAAAATTTTCCATAGTTGTTTTATATCCCATCAGCACAAGCGCATCTCTCAGTTGTTTGTTTTTATTATTGTTACCCCCACTTTTTTCATGACCCCCGTGCATTTCGGATACTGGAGTGTTTTTTTTAGGTTTTACCTGATCATGCCCTTTCATCGTTAAAGGCATTGCAATAAGTGCTGCCACTGTGGTTAAAGCAGTTCCGACACCGGTTAAAACCATTTCCCCGATTGCAAGATTAGCCAGATATTCTGAACTAAAAGCCACAGCAATAGAAGCACCTATTGAACTTCCACCACCACCACCATTACTTTTATTCCCATCTCCATCACCAACCCCAGTTTTGCCGCCCTGCTGTCCGGCAAAACCGGTTTCAGCAAATTCGTTTCCGGCAGAACCCCAGTAAACAAAATCTTCCGAACCATAAACCAATATCCCCTCATCGTAACGGTAACCCGGGGGTGCTGGCGGCTGTGATTCGTTCATGCCGTTATAATCAATATACGCCAGCGGGTTATTGCAGCGAACTGAGTAAACAATGATTCTCAGTATAGGATAGCAGCATTCAATTAATATTCTAATATTATAGAATACATTGATAGCTGATATTAATCAATATTTCTTTCCTGCTAATCCTGTTAATCCTTTAATCCCGGTACAGACAGATTGCGGTGAACTGCACTTTAGTGCATTTTTTTATGCCCTAAAATTATTATTGATAAAAAATAACGCATTTTCCATCCTATATCTGATGCAAAACAGTGCAAAATGCATCCCGGCAGGGCCGCATTTTCTCCGTGGAGAGTCATTTCCAACCGTTTTTTCAGTATTACTACTGATTTGCTACATTAAAAATAACGGAAACTGATGAAAAAAATATTAGGAATATTAGGTTTACGTCATGAATATTTTCAAAAAAATCACTAAACTTTTTGTTAGAAGTTGCGATAGTACAAGTGAAAGCTTAAATAAATTGTAAGGCTTTCCCGGACAGTAAGGATACTGAACGGATATTTTACAACATCATATTAATACACGGAGGTATTATATGGGATTCAGGATCAACACAAACGTTGACGCATTAAATGCGTATTACGCCTTAGCAAAGGTGAACAAAGAGACTGCAACATCACAGTTACGTCTGGCCTCAGGCAAACGTATCAATAACGTTGCGGACGATACATCCGGCTTCAATATCGGTAAATCTCTCGAAGGAAAGATTGCCGTCATGAAGGCTGCTCAGAACAACGTCTCGGGTGCAAAAAACTTGCTCTCAACGGCTGAAGGTTCATTATTATCAGCTAACGATCTGCTTATAAAAATTGAAGGTAAGCTCTCTGATGCTACCAACCCGACCGCAGACCGCGCAGCTATTGCAGATGACGTGAAATCATTAGCTAATGAAATTCAGTCAATTCTCGAGACAACGAAGTTTAACAATACTACATTGTTAACCGGATCAGGTGATGCGAAAGGTGGTTTCGCGTTCCAGGTAGGAAATGCTTATACTGACAAACTGACACTCGATTTCGCTCAGGCAATTCTTTCTGGTTCATCAACCAACTTTAATACATCCTTGAGCAACTTTAAAACCGTTGCCCAAGCCAGTTTAACCACTAGTTCAACGATTACAACTTTGCAAGGCAATCTGTCAACGTTAAAGAGCGAAGTTACCAATGCTCTCGGAAAAATCGGTAACTTTGTACAAAGACTCGATATTAAGGAAGAGACTCTTAATATTAGTATGTCGAACGCACAAGCAAGCTTCAGCCGTCTGTTCGATGCTGATATGGCAATGGAACAATTAAGTGCAACACGCGGATCTATCTTAGGTCAGGCAGCCACTTCGATGGTAGCACAATTGAACTCTGCGCCTAACGCGGTTCTTTCCTTATTCCGTTAAAATCCGGAAAACGTTCCTTGAATCCCTCCCGGCCCCTGGCACGGGAGGGGTACTAAATAACAGATATTTTTTTCAAAGTAATTAATCGTAATTGTACAAGTGGCACCTATGAACACAACTGCATTTTCTCAGAACAAAACTACTCAACTAAATCCTTATTTAGTGAAGGAAATCCTTGAGGCATCACCTCAAAAGCTCCTCATCAAAATCTATGATTTTGCTATCACCCATTGTCAGCTCCATGACATGGTGAAAACAAACCGTGCTTTGGATGAACTTATTAACTCGCTAAATTTTGACGATGAGAAAGCTAAAGAAATCTCAGTTGGCTTGCTCCGGTTATATCAATACTGTCAGGATCAAATGCGTAAGAAAAACCATGAAATTGTTTACACCATTCTTACCGACCTTAAAGATGCCTGGCTCACTATTTTCAACATGAAGAAATAAGACTGAGTATTTAGGATGGCAGACAATTATCTCTCAACATCAGGCATTAACTCGCTTGTTACCAGTTATACCTACAATATGCAGGAGCGGCAGATTAATCCACTGAACCTTAAAAAGAACAAGTATTTAGACTTGAATACCGCGTGGGGAGATTTGAGCAGCAAAATTTCAAGCCTGAAAACTATTGTTAATGATTTAAAGCTGGCATCCACCGAAAACATATTTAATACAAAAATAGCAGACAGCTCCAATACATCTTTTATTACAGCAACACCATCAAAATCAGCATCAGTCGGCGCTTATACCATGCGGGTTTCACAACTGGCTAAAGGCGATCTACTGCTTTCTAACACGATGGCCTCAGCAACAGCAGTTACCGACAAGGCAGGCGACCATACCTTTCGTGTAACCAGCGGAAACCATTATGCCGATGTGAAGGTTACCCTTACAGGCGCCGAAACAAACAAATCCATCATGGAAAAACTGACTGAAGCTATCAATGTTGACAAAGCCGAAATTACCTCTTCGGCTGTTAGTGCCGCTTCAACTTTTACCGGTGCCGGGTCGTTTGTGGTTGATCTAAATGGAACTGAAACAACCTTGGACTATGACTTCTCTGCAGGGCTAACTTACAGCGAGGCTATTGATTCGGTTGTCGAAAATATTAACAAAAAAATTTCCGGTTTAACCGCTGAAAAAGTTACTGAAGGCGGTAACGTCAGATTAAAAATCACAGGCAATAATTCATCTCAATACATTACTATAAAGCAGTCTTCAGATACAGGCGGGCTATTTGGCGCCGCGAATCTCAACATCGATGTTTCAGGTCAAAAAGGCGGGGCAGGAATCGTCTCACCAACATTTTTTGCACCATCCTCCGGGAATAGTAAGTTTTCGTTAACCGCTGCAAACAGTGGTTACGACAACCGTTTACAACTCTCTGAAACTTCCGGTTCAGTTTTAAGTTTTCTGGGATGGAACAGCTCCCTGCTTTCAAGCAGGACTATTACCCCTGATAACGACTCGGCTGGTTTCATGTACACGGTTAACAGTTCAACCGACAATCAGCTTAACGCCAAATATGTTCTAAATGGTATTAATATTCAGTCGAACTCGAATACGATTACTGATGTTGTTGGTGGTGTTTCACTCACCCTGAAAGGGGCTATGGCCGCTACCGATGGGGATGTTTCCATTAACGTGAAAAATGATACAACTGCAATAAAAGCAAAACTGCAGGAATTTGTAACCAAGTATAACGATGTTTACAAGTATATAAAATCCCGTTCTGTCTCCGAAAAGGACAGCCGTGGTGTCTTTGTCAGCGATTCTACATCAAACGCGCTGCTTAGTTCACTGCGTAATATTGCCACTTCACAGGTTGCCGGTATTCCTCAAGGAAATCTGGACTATCTCTCGAAGATTGGCATAACCTTTTCCCCCGATACCGGATTAACCGTCAGCGATGATACTAAGTTGACCGATTCTATCAACAATAAACCATTGCAAATCTCCGAGATGTTCAATTCAACCAATGGCATCGCGGCACGGTTGTTTACCGAAACGGATAGATATGTCGGGAGTTCCGGCGTTATCAGCAAATTGCGCAGCACTTATACCAATAATATTAAGTATATTTCGGATAAAGTTACTACAACACAAAAGAATATTGATAAAAGTGCAGCGGTATTACGGAATCAGTACAACAGGCTGCTTACTCAGTTAGCGGCTTTGTACACAACATCTTCAACATTTTCAAGCATGTCAGGCAGTACATTTTAACTATGAATACTCTTGAAAAGAAAATCGACAATTTGCGTTCGTTATACTCTGGCGTTCAGATCCTCGCTGATTCGATAAACAGTGAAACAGCTGAACAAACTATTGCAGCAATCAATCTTGCAAAATCCAAAATCGATATGTCTATTTTGGAATTGAAAGCCGGTTATCCGCCTGAAATGCTAAAACCATATAACCCGGAATTTTCCGCGGCGGCTAAACAAATTCTAAATAGTTTCGATAATGTTATAACAAATCATAAAAGCGAATTAGCTCATATTCAAGCAGAAATAGCTAAATTGGACAGTCAAAAAAAGATTTCAAATTATCAGAGGTAATAAGTCGTGAAAATCGAGTCATCAAATAATCCTTATATTTTAAAGGATATAGAAAAAAACACGTTAGCCGCTTCTAAAAAAGTTCAGGAAGATGGTAAACAGCAACAACAAAATACTCCGGTCGATAAATTGGAAATTTCACCTGAAGCTAAAAAGCTTATGGATAAAAACGTCTCCGGCAAAGACTTTGAAGTAATTAAACAACGCATTCAAAGCAATTTTTACAATAGTCCGGAAGTATTGGCAAGCGTTGCTACTTCCATTCTTAAAGAGATTGAGAATAGTTAAACACCTATTGCCAAGCAGCAAAGGTTCTTGGTTCGTTTTTTATTAGTTTTCGGTTGTTTTGATTTTACTGTACAGTATATCACTTCCCTCTCAAATCAGTCCAGCATACTATACCATATATTTCACAATCTGCACAAGCAGTATTTATGGCATTGTGGCTGTCTTGACTTGCTCTGTATTTGCAAATTATTCTCGTGCCGGGGCTTTCACTTCTCTGTGCGAAGTTGAATTTTGAACAGGAAGCCACACCGATTATAGTAACGCACAAAGCTTCAAACTTGATAAGCCTTTATTCTAACCACCCCGAAGAAAAATTTTTCAGAGAACTTAGAAATCACAATCTCCCTGCATTGGTTCCCAACTCATTACTCATAACTCCTAATTCAAAATTCATAATTGCTTTTACAGTTTTCCTTTGTACCCGAATGTTTTAACCATCGCCAAAAAAACGGGATTAAATTCCTTGTAAGCTGCTTCTGAATGGATTATTAGTTTTATCATGAAATCATTATCCGTTTCGGTGCGGACGTACATTTCTAACGAGTATTGCCCTTCCAGTATTTCCGGATCATTAAAGTAAAGCGTAAATTTTTCTTCGGGTGAATTGCTCTTGTAGCGGGAGGGGTTAAAAAGATATTTTTCCTGCACTTTTACATGGACGTACGGAACTTCCCCATTTGCAGTTGGCGTACCAAGAAAAGTAATTCCATCAAGCTTCTTTCTCAAACTTTGGTCCAGATAAGTCCAACCGTTTGGATATCGGATGGAAACCCCGAGACTGGGCTCAGAATAAACCCCCTTTAACGAACTGGTATCAGCTTTCCCTAATAAACTTCCAGAACCACTCCCGCCTTGATCTTCCGTGCCCTGCTGCTTTTGGTTTTGCGCCTCCTCATCAGTTTTAGGTGGTTCAACATTTTCAGCCTGAGTGCTGTTTTGTCCTGTTGCACCAAGCGCATCCAAGGGCATAAAACTGCCGCCTGTCGAGTAACTCTCAGCCCGCTCAAT
>JACPGF010000423.1 GCA_016182615.1 Ignavibacteriales bacterium | reverse complement strand
GGGTAACGAACGAGTCAAACTCGACTTTAGGATTTGGGATTTTTTACTGGTCAATAAACCTTGGTGCGTTCATTTTTCCGCTGCTACTCATCCCCTATTTGAAAAGTATATCCTGGTCTTACATCTTTATTATGGCAGCAGTAGGCACAGGATGGTTGTTAATACTTAACTTTTTTGCATACAAAGAACCACCCAGACCTGCTTCGACAAAATCACTCGGCCAGGTTCTTATAGGAGCAGTAAAGGTACTTTTAGATTTCCGTTTCATTATCATGATTGTTATTTACTCCGGTTTCTGGGTGTTATATTTTCAACAGTTCGACTCAGTATTGTGGTATTTAAAAGCTTATGTAGATATGACCCCGGTTAATGCCGTTATTAACTCATTCCTTGGTTTATTCGTCCAAAACCCGCAATGGAAATTTGACGCGGAGCATGTAACAGTCATCAATGGCGGTACAATTATTTTGTTACAGATGGTTGTATCCAATTTTGTAAAAAACAAGAAGGCTTTACCCACCATGATTGGCGGTATTGCCCTTGGAACCGTTGGCATTGGCATTCTAGCAGTTTCGACAAATGCATGGGTATTTATTGCTGGAATGGTAATTTTTTCTATTGGAGAAATGACAGCGCATCCAAAGTTTATCAGCTATGTTGGATTGATAGCGCCGGAAGAGAATAAGGCATTATATCTCGGTTATTCATTTTTATATGGCGTTATCGGCAGCGCCATTGCAGGTGTACTTGGTGCAAACCTGTATGTCCATTTTGTTGAAAAACTCAATGACCCTTCGACTTTCTTCACTATATTCTTTATGATAGGAGTAGCAACAATTATTGGATTGCTGCTCTATAACAAGTTTTTAGCTCCTCAAAAAAAGGCAGCATAAATAATAAGGGCCACCCGAACAGGTGGCCCTAACTTTTACCATTGTATATCAAATTGTTGAGCACATTCACAATTGTAAAATGTATTTACAACAAGCTTATTTGAGTTGCATGATTAAAACTACCAAATTATTTAAAATAACTAGTGTTTACCGTCTTCATGTAATGAATCTTCAAATTCTTTCCGGTTGTAAAAGTAATCGTCCAAATCTTTTAATTCAATTGTATCCTTGTTCTGATAATGGCGAAACGTGACTAATTCGTAGTCATTATCTACAACCGCCCTTTTTTTAATCCTTTTTGCTTTGGCGAAAGTTTTGTAATCAATATGACTCGAGAACACTCTTTTTTGTTCTTTATCAAGGCAAACCATCCCGATTGGTATTATCAAATGGTCTTCCCCGTCTTTATTCAGAAATCCATGAACACCCTCACTTGCCGGAACTTGGTACGTTTCATACCCTTTTTCAATAAGCTCCTTATCAACTTCAACATCAAGATATACAACGCGCTCGGTTTTGATATTAACCAGTAAATTGGATACTTTCCCAATAGTACGGTTTTCAGCATCAACAACGTCCCACCCGGTTACATCAGAATAATGTGAAGCAACTTGATAGTCTGGCAATTCTTCCAGGTAGAACAGATTTTTTTCGGTATCAGACATAATTTTTCTCCTTATTGATTTAGTTCATTTTTTTAAGCAGGTCGGCTGCAATTCTAAAAAAAGTTTTGACGCTCGGTTTTTGATCAAGAGTTAACACATCGGGATTAATTGCAGCTGACGAATTGAGTAAATTCGTTGCTTCATTTTCCAATGACGGGTATTTTGCCTGTTGCAGGCTTTGCAAAGCGGTTGAGGCTAAATCGGTTGCCTTTCTGATACTATCGGCATGTGTATTCACCAGTGGTTTCTTTGTTATCGTTTCCGCGTACTCTTTTATCCTGTCCAGATTAACGGTAATCTCAAAGCCAACTTGAGCAGCCATTGCCTTTATTGCATCTGCAAGTTTAACCAAAGCATTATAGGTAAACGTATGATCCAGACTCATATGCATACTGTCATCTTCGATATAACTGATAAATTCTATTACTGTTGCATTTTGCTCTTTCACGGTTACCAAGTCTGCTGTTTTTGTTACAACAGTGGTTACGGCGCTGTTGTCGTAATAAAACATGAAATAAATGATTAAAGCCGTTAAACCGAAAACGGCTGACAGCCATGGCCAAATCGGTCTTTTCTTCTCAATTTTTATCTCTGTCATAGGAGTTTCCTTTACTGATTGAAGTAATGTTTATAAACTGTTTAGGTGCGAATTATTTATCGCACCCGCACTTTGCATTATTAGTCATTTTACTGCCCTTATAAAACATCAGCTTATGTCTTTTAATGTCAGTAGATTATATAACAGTAGCAGACCGTTTTCAATACGGCATGAGGATGGAAAAAGGATTAGTTCTTTTGTGGGGATAAGACTAATGGAATCAATAACGGGTGTTACACATTTTTTATATATTTGTAAACAGGTTATCGTATTATAGATAAAATACAAGTTCAAATTTTGATTGATTTACTTGATACTTCATTTTGGTAACTAGATTATAATTTACAAAAGATCAGAATTGATTTCGATAAAATGAATAACACGTATGTTACTTGGGATTGCTTTCATCAGTATTTTGGAGCACAATTGGTAGCTGCTGAGGATGTTTATGATGGTATGGTTAGAAATGGTTTAAGTGATAATTGTATGGTTGAGTTGGATTTTTCCTTCATCTCAGATGAAAAATTTAAACTGGAAAAACTGAGCATGTTTTTAAAAGAACATTATCCATACTCAATTGAGCAGGTTGAGTTACAGGAGGATGAATGGGTATTGAGAGGAATTTCAAATGAAATACCTATCACGGCAGAAAATTTACTCTACTGGGCTTTAGATTTGTATAAACGGGGTTATGAATTTGATTCGGATTTAAGGGATTACGGTGGAGCGTTTGATCCAAAAAACCAACAAAAGCCAACTATTGATGCTTCAATGGATGATTATTATTTTGATGCTGGATTTGCTTGTTATGAAAAAGGAGATTTAAGCGGAGCGATGATAAACTGGAGTTTATCAATTGCTTGTCAACCCGATAACCCGGATTCATATTATTGCAGGGCAATTGCAAAAAGTGAAATATATATTTGGAAATCGGCCTTAAGAGACTATGATCAAGCAATTCGTTTGGTGCCCAATTTTACAGATGCATTAGTTAACAGAGGAAGCCTTAAAGATGACAATGGTGATTTTCATGGGGCAATCGAAGATTACAACAAGGCATTATCTTTTGGGAATCTTGCATTGGAGGCAGAACAGATGATATATTTCAACAGAGGAAACTCAAAATTTAATCTCGGGAATAAAAAAGGCGCATGCGAGGATTGGCATAAATCCTATGATATGGGATATAATTTGGCAAAAGAAAAAATTGAAAAACATTGCAGATAACTGAGATTTTCGGTTTGGAATATTATTACGGTTAGTTATGCCCGAGGTACGGTAAAATAAAAGGTACTGCCAACATTTTCTTCACTGGCAATCCATATATTGCCGCCGTTCTTTTCAACAAATTCTTTGCAGAGTATTAAACCCAATCCGGTACTTGGTTCGTTATCGGTTCCGCGGGTGGCAGTTTTTTCGCCAACAACAAACAGTTTTTCGGCAATTTTTGCAGGGATACCAACTCCGGTATCTTTTATTGCAATCTCAATCATAGCTTCTTTAATTACCCTTGCTCCAATGGTAATTTGGCCGCAATGTTTAGTAAATTTAACTGCATTGGATAGAATATTTCTGAGTACCGAATCGGTCATTTTCTCATCCGCGAATATATTTATATCTAAAGGTATTTCATTGATTATCTGAATGTTCTTTTTCGAAGCTCTCTGTGTAGTTGTCAGAATGCTTTTCAATGAAAGTTCGTAAAGATTAATTTTCTTCTGATCAAATGATATGGAACCTTTTTGGACTTGTGCCCACTCAAGCAAATTTTCAATCAATTTATACAAATATTCCACGGAAGTATGGATTTGACTACTGTATTGCTTGTATTTATCACTAGGAAAATCTTCAGAGGGATCAGACATCATCTCTGTAAGTCCAAGCAAACCATGAAACGGGCTTCTGAGATCGTGCGCGATTATCGAAAATAATTTATCCTTGGCAGCATTAAGCCCAACTAATTCATCGGTGTACCGCTTTAGTTTTTCTTCCATCAGCTTTTTATAGGTAGCGAGTGCAACCTGTTCGGAAACAAGTTCTATTATTTGTTTATCCTTTTCCTCGTAAGCATATTCATCATCGTAACTTTGAACAACAATCACTCCAAACGTAATACCGGAAACTTTTAAGGGAACACCAAGCCATACTTTCGATGGAACTCCGACAATTTCCAATTGCCCGGATGCGCAGAGTTCGTCGAAAAGCTCAGTAGTAAAAACAATAGCTTCTCCGGTTTTTAATACATATTCCGTGCATCCTTTGCCAAATTTTTGGGGCGGTCCAGGTTGATCGATTTCATCGACGAAATAGGGAAAACTGATCATATCAGTCTCCTGATCATGCAAAGCAATATAAAAATTGTCGGCGGGCATCAGTTCTTTTACTATTTCATGAATTCGCAGATAGAATGAATCTATATCTTTTGTTTGATTAACTGCCTGAGAAATTTCATAAAGTGAATTTTTTATTTTCGCGGATTCTCTCTCCTCGGTAATATCTTGAACAATTCCTACCATTGCAATCGGGGTACCCTTATCATTTTTAATAACAGCGGTTGATAAGTGAATTGGAAAATCAGAACCATCTTTTCTCCGGTTGAATAATTCCCCTTTCCAGCCACCCGCTAAAGTTGCCGGTAAAATTTGGGATATAATTTCTTTCGAGTTGCAATCGGACCAAAAGACGCTGCTATCTCTACCGAAAAGCTCAGTTTCAGAATATCCGTAAGTTCTGCAGAAAGCCGGGTTGACAAAAATAATTCTATCGTTCAGATCGGCAATATTAACGGCATCATTGATGCTCATGAAAGTATTTGCAAATACTTTCAGCTTATCTTCAGCTGTTTGCCGTTCGTTAATTTGACGCCGGATGGTGATAAAAGACAATAAAAACATTCCCATGTTAATAGCAACCAACACCATAATTTCTCTGAGCAGTATTGTTGATGTATGATTATAATTCGCTATTTCTTGGCTTGCCCGTTCAGCGAACATGGCATGAAACTCAGCTAAATGTTTTATGAAAGCTGTTTTCTTTCCTATGTACGTTGTATCATGCAAAAAATGAATGGAAAAATTGCGGTCAGGGTCTTTCCTGATTAAAAACCTGCCGGAGCCGTCATCGAACAGTCCGGCTGCTGCATTCATTGCAATTTGTTCGAGCTTTACCAACTCTTCCGAGTTTTTGTAAGCTTCAGAAAGTTTGGCAATCTCGATGGATGTAAAAGTCTCACGCAGGATTAAATCAAGAAGCGAAATGGTAATAGAATCCCGATGAAGACTCTGATCAGTGCCGGTAACAAATACATTATTTAAAATGCTGTTGGTAAATGGACGAGGAGATTTTCCATTACGAATATTAATTAAAGCCCAATATTCATTCTCGAAATCAGGGTTTCCGGTTGCAATATAAGCATTAGCGAGACGACTCAGTTCTTCTGTACTTTTACGAAGTTCATCCGCGAGTAAATAGGAATGGAACTGGGATTCCTGACTTTTACTTAAATTTTGTTGATTGCGGAATAGCAAATGCGACAACAATCCTAACCCGGAAACCATTAATAGTTGGATTCCGAAGACGATTAAGAATTGCTTTTTTAGTGACATATCCGTACCATTTTTTGAATTATCGCATTTAATAAAAAAATGTTTAGTTTTTATATCGTTAATGCTCAGCTCATACCTGTAATAATTCCCATCTCCTAAACTCGACTTTATTATACCTGGTGGCTTGATAATTTATTTTTCATGCAATGAACTCGGGTTTGCACTTTGAATTTTGCCCTCATTTTTCATTATTCATTCTTAATTATTCATTGCCACGACACCAGGCTGAGTAGTAACTTTATATCATTAATTATATGATGTGTACTAATTGAATCGGCAAACGATGATTCTGGTAAATTTCAATTACATGGTAATTATAATTTTACCCTTCGCGTGCCCAGTCTCGATATACCGGACTGCATCTGCCGTATCTCTCAGTGTATAGCGTCTGTCAATAACCGGTTTAACTTTTCCCGATTCAAGCAGTTCCTTAACAAACAGCAAGTCATTTTGATTGGTTACTGCGAGCATACCACCCATCTTTTTATTCCCAGCAATTGATATGAATGGTCCGAGCAGTAAGGCTTGAAACATCTGTTTCGTTGAACCGCCGACCATAACATATCTTCCACGCGGATTGAGAACCCGTTTATAAGCTGATATTGGATGATAGCCGTTAGCAGCAAGAATCAGGTCATAACATTGTTCTTTTTCGGTAAAGTTTTCTTTCGTGTAATCAATAACATGATCCGCCCCGATTGACTTAATTGTTCCCAAATTTTTAGTACTACAAACACCGGTAACTTCAGCACCAAAAGCTTTTGCAATTTGAACAGCAAATGTGCCGACACCACCGGCTGCGCCGTTTATCAACACTTTGCATCCTGCTTTTATCTGCCCTTTATCCCTGAGGCCCTGAAGTGCTGTAATAGCAGCAAGAGGTGCCGACGCTGCTTCCTCGAAGGAGACATTGCCCGGTTTTAGGGCTATTGCATTTTCAGCGGCACAGGTAAACTCCGCGAAGCCACCCCATCCGCTGTGGGAAAGATCGCCGAATACTTCATCTCCAGGTTTAAATTGTTTCACTTTTGTGCCGAT
>JACPGF010000422.1 GCA_016182615.1 Ignavibacteriales bacterium | reverse complement strand
TTCTACAAACAGGTCACCCTTACAGGGCGAAAAAAAAAGTTTGGTTAACCAAAATTATGCATTTCCCATCCAACTCGTTGTAAGTTCTTATAAAATAAGCATTTAAAATTATCAAAAACTCAAACGTTTTTAACATTTCACAGCCGAAGTTAGCTTTTTGTTGCAACTTCGGTAAGCGTTGTATTGGAATCTGGGTTCAGACAACTTAACCCTAACAGCGCTAGCGATGGATGATAGAGCCCCTTTACTCCAAGATAATTTGCAATTAATTCGCCGCTGCCCCCGGAGCAAACAACATTAACCGGACGGCTTTCTGCCCGCAGCATCTCGGCTTTTATTTTCTCAATCAAGGCAATTGTCGAGTGCAGTACTCCTGACTGAATGCAGCTTTCGGTTGAGTTACCAATAAGCGAAAAGTTTCCGCTCATTTCAACCCCCGGCAGCAGAGCGGTTTGCCGGTTAAGGCTTTGCAGCATCAATCCGATGCCTGGCATTATCGTGCCACCAATAAACTCAGCCTTTTTGTTAATACAATTTATCGTAGTTGCAGTGCCTGAATCGATAGTGATGAGAGGGTACAAATCCTTCACTCCCCTGCTTTTCAGCAGCCCTATTGCGCCTTCAAGCCCGCAAAGGCGGTCTATACCGAGTGTTTGAGGAGTTGTGTACTTGATTGAAAAACTGAACGGGGAGTCGAGCCCCGCAACTTGTACAATTGCACCGTTATTGAGCAGGGATTGTTCAATTGTGGCAAGCATTTCAGGATTGACAGAACTGATTGCTATAAAAAATTCCTTTTGCCTTGTGATAAAAGCAATTGTTTCAGCTGCGGTAGTGAATCGTTGAAGTTTCTGCAATTCACCTTTTGCAAACACCCCAGTTTTGATGAACGTATTACCAATATCAACCGCTATCATTTTACAAATGCAGGCTTACATCACCGAATGCAATTGAAAGAGTCTTCATACCAGTGTCGAGCAATAAATTACCATTGCTGTCAACATCTTCAAAACGGCCGTAAATCGTTTTTCCATTTTGTATTATTGAAACCCTGTCGCCAATTATCGTGCATTTTTCTTTCCACTGTTTGATAATTTTTTCGGGGTCCTTATCCGCGGTAACAAGCATTTCCTCAAAGCTGTTCAGAAGCTCTGCCAAAAGTTTTTCCCTTTCGGCTTGTTGGCCGTGCTCAATGGCTACCGAAGTCGGTTCCAGCATAAAGTCGCCTTGAAATGTCGTTTGGTTTACATTCATTCCGATGCCGATAACAACTTTATTTACCTGTTCGCCTTGAATTCCGGTCTCGATAAGAATCCCTGCAATTTTCTTTTTACCCGCGAGAATGTCATTCGGCCATTTAAGGTTCAGGGGTATCTGATAAATCGATTCGATAGCTTGGGCGGTAACCAGTGAGGTGCCAAAATTAAGTGCAACAAGCGAGGAAGGAATTACTTCCGGATTATTCAGAAGGATTGAGAAGGTCAGATTATGATTTTTTGTGCTATACCAAACCCTATCCATCCTGCCCTTGCCTTTGAATTGTTTTTCTGCAAAGACAACAGTACCGTTTGGCAACGTTTGGGAGTTTTTCATCGCGTAAGTATTGGTGGACTCTGTTTCTTCGAGATATGAGAAACTGCGCCCGAGCCACTCGGTATCGAGGCGCATATCAAATTTCTTGTAATCAAAGAGCGTTTCATTTGAATTTGTTGGAGCTATCATAATTTTAACCGGATTATTTTTTTTGACAGAATGGCAAAACGGCACACGCAATTGCCTATATGGCACATTTGCAAGTCATTTTGACACCACCTTAGTACACAATAAAATACTGAATTTTTAACTTATTGTTTTACAACAAGTTACTGATTCAATAATTTTTGGTATGGTATTTGCTTAATTAGGGAACTAAATACTAAATGCAAAAATACGAATTATTCTGTTAAGGAGATAAATTTAGATGGGAAAAATTATTGGTATAGATTTAGGAACTACCAATTCATGCGTTTCTGTAATGGAAGGCAATGAACCTGTAGTAATTCCTAATTCAGAAGGCGGCAGAACTACCCCCTCGGTAGTTGCCTTTTCAAAAACAAACGAGCGCCTTGTTGGTCAGCCTGCCAAACGTCAGGCAATCACCAACCCTAAAAACACCATATTCTCGGTTAAGAGATTCATGGGACGTTTTTATAACGAAGTAAACGACGAGCGCGGAAAAGTTCCGTACGAGGTTACTGCAGGCGATGCTAATTCAGCCCGAATTAAAATAATGGATCGCTTGTATTCACCGCCTGAAATCAGCGCGATGATTCTGCAAAAAATGAAGAAAACAGCCGAAGAATATCTCGGCCAGGAAGTTACTGAAGCGGTTATTACGGTACCAGCTTATTTTAACGATGCACAGCGCCAGGCAACAAAAGATGCCGGTGAAATTGCCGGGTTAAAAGTGCGCCGCATTATTAACGAGCCAACAGCAGCCGCTCTGGCCTACGGACTTGATAAAAAGAGCAAAGAGCAGTTAGTTGCAGTTTACGATCTTGGCGGCGGTACATTCGACGTTTCAATTCTGCAATTAGGCGATGGCGTGTTTGAGGTTAAATCCACCAACGGTGATACACACCTTGGCGGTGACGATTTTGATCAAAGAATTATTGATTATCTCGCCGACGAGTTTAACCGTCAGGAAGGTATTGATCTCCGTAAAGACCCGATGGCATTACAGCGCTTGAAGGAAGCCGGAGAAAAAGCAAAGATTGAGCTTTCATCCTCTGTTTCAACGGATATTAACCTGCCGTTTATTACTGCTACGCAAGACGGCCCGAAACACATGAACCTTAACATGACCCGCGCTAAATTTGAACAGTTGGTTGATGATTTGGTTGAGAAAACACGCATCCCGTGCGAGCGCGCGATGAAAGATGCCGGAGTGAAACCTTCGGAAATCGATGAAGTAATTCTTGTTGGCGGCTCTACCCGTATCCCGATGGTACAGGAACTGGTTAAAAAATTATTTGAAAAAGAACCGCATAAAGGTGTTAACCCTGATGAAGTAGTTGCAGTTGGTGCAGCAATTCAGGGCGGCGTTCTTACCGGTGAAGTGAAAGATGTGCTGTTACTTGACGTAACACCGCTTTCTCTTGGCATAGAAACCCTTGGTGGTGTTATGACCGTGTTAATTCAGGCTAATACTACTATTCCAACAAAAAAGAGTGAAATTTTCTCTACAGCAAGTGACAATCAGCCAAGTGTTGAAATCCACATCCTGCAGGGTGAGCGGCCTATGGCCGCGGATAACCGCACGCTCGGAAGATTCCATTTGGAGGGAATTCCACCGGCACCGCGCGGTGTACCACAGGTTGAAGTTATTTGTGATATTGATGCAAATGGTATTGTGCATGTTACTGCAAAAGACCGCGCTACCAACAAGGAGCAAAGTATCCGCATCACGTCCTCAAGCGGCCTGAATAAAGACGAAATAGACAAAATGAGAAACGCGGCTAAGGAACATGCCGCAGATGATAAGAAAAAACGTGAACTAGTTGATATTAAAAATCAGGCAGATTCATTAATCTTCCAGACCAAGAAACAAATGGAAGAACTGAAAGAAAAAATCCCTGCCGATATGAAGAGTATGCTTGAAACGCATATCAAAGCTCTCGAAGATGCAATCGTAACGAATGATTATGACACGATTAAAGCAGCTGTAGATTCATTTAATAAAACTTGGAATGAGATAGCGCAGAAATTGTACGCCGAGCAGGCTCCTCCCCCGAATCCCGGTGATTTTGGCGGGGCAGCCGGTGGACAACAACAGCAGCAACAGCAAAGCCAGCAAGCACCCGGCGCTGAACCCAAGAAAGAAAAGGAAGTACAGGATGCTTCTTATGAAGTAGTGGACTAAATTATTTTAGCTCCTAACAGAAGCAGAAAAAGCGGCTTTCGAGTCGCTTTTTTTGTTTCATCTCATTCACCTTTCCCTTTTTGTATATTTTTTACACGAAGGGATGAGATATATCACCAATTACAGGAGCCAATTAGGCAACAGGCCTGCTATTCTGTCACAGTTAAATTTTTGCATGTTGACAGGTCACAGCTTTCTTGTTATTTTGTACATTAATTAATTGTAATCTAAAAGGAAATTATACATGGCACAGCGCTTACGCTCAACGACAATTGTCGGAGTTGTAACCCCGACATCCGCGGCCTTGGGCGGAGATGGACAGGTTACTCTGGGAAATACCGTAGTAAAAAATAACGCCCTCAAAATCCGAAAAATAATGAATGGCAGCGTGCTCTGCGGTTTTGCCGGTGCATCGGCAGATGCTTTTACTCTAATGGAACGTTTTGAAGATAAACTTGAGCAATACCGCGGCAACGTCTCACGCGCAGCGGTTGAGATGGCAAAGGAATGGCGGACGGATAAATATCTGCGCAAACTGGAAGCCATGCTGGCTGTTGTCTCGAAAGATACCGCCCTTATTATCTCCGGCAGCGGTGATGTAATTGAACCGGCAGATAAAATTGTCGCGATTGGTTCAGGCGGTATGTATGCTTTGGCAGCTGCAAAAATGCTTAAAAAGCACACGGAATTCGCTGCTAAGGAAGTGGTAAGTGAGGCTCTGCAAACCGCCTCGGAAATTTGTATCTACACAAATGATCAGATAAATATCGAAACAATTGAATTTTAAGCACGCAACAGGATAATGATAATGAAAGTGTTAGAAAAAGAACTAACCCCGCAACAAATTGTTAATGAACTTAATAACTACATTATTGGTCAATTGGATGCAAAAAGGGCGGTTGCCATTGCACTGCGTAACCGGTGGAGAAGGCAGCAGGTCGAGGGCGGCATCCGTGATGAAATAATGCCGGATAATATCATTCTGATTGGTCCGGCGGGAGTTGGTAAAACTGAAAT